>CAYWNI010000001.1:0-32815 GCA_964459525.1 uncultured Lentimicrobiaceae bacterium
GCTGTGCTCATTGCTGATTTCAGCAGCAGATAACTTGATAAAATCATGGGTGCGGTGGACGTTTTGGGCCAAACGGGTGAAACATACATAGTTGGAAACGACTTTTATTTTCGCACTAATTCTCGGTTCTCCGCTAAATCAACGACGTTGTCGCAAAAGGTGGAAACCATGGCTACTGAAAAAGTTTTTGCAGGAAATTCTGGTACTGAAGTAATCATTGACTATCGGGGAAAAGAAGTGTTGAGCAGCTACGAACGTCTTAACATCAATGGTCTGAATTGGGCAGTAATCACCGAAATTGATGAGGGAGAAATTATGGCACCAAAGCAACGACTTATTAATACCATTCTTATTGTTTGTGGAATAATTGTCGTGATTATGGTTCCAGCTACTCTCTTTATAGGTTCATCACTTGCCAAACCCATCAATAAAGAGGTGGAATTTGCTAAGAAACTCGCTAACGGTGAACTGGATGCAACCATAGATATACATCAGGGTGATGAAATAGGAGTGCTTGCCGATGCCTTGCGTAAGATCGCACAAACTACCCGAGAGGTAATTATCAGCGTGATGGATGCCACCAGCAATCTGGCTGATGCAAGTAACCAGTTGAGTAGCTCATCTCAAATTTTATCATCAGGAGCATCCGAGCAAGCCTCTTCCATTCAAGAAGTTTCAGCCTCCATGGAGCAAATGTCGTCAAACATTCAACAAAATGCCGACAATGCCAATCAAACTGAGGAATTGTCCAATTCGGTGAGTATACAGGTGCGGGAGGGAAGTAAAATTATCCTGACTACCGTGAGTTCAATGGAGCAAATTGCTGGAAAAATTTCAATCATCAGTGACATTGCTTTTCAAACCAATATTCTGGCCTTGAATGCTTCGGTGGAAGCTGCCCGTGCCGGCGAGTATGGTCGTGGATTTGGTGTAGTGGCCTCCGAAGTAGGTAAATTGGCCGACAAAACCAAGATGGCTGCAGCAGCCATCAATACCATAAGCAACGAAAGTGCTGAGGTGGCAGGAAAAACAAAAGAAATCATGGCGAAACTGGTGCCCAGCATTCAGAGTTCTTCGTTGTTGGTACAGGAAATTTCTGCTGCCAGCAAGGAACAACGTGATGCTGCCAACCAAATAAACAATGCCATTCAAATATTGAACGATGTGAGTCAGCAAAATGCTGCTGCTGCTGAAGAAATGGCCACCAATTCGGAGGAGTTGTCGAGCCAGGCCGAACAATTGGTCAGTGTAATTTCCCATTTTAAAATAGCCGGTCATAGCGCCCGAAAAGCCAAAGAATACAATAGCACCAGAAAACTTATTGCCGAGAGAAAGACTTCAGGATTTAAAAGCAATGTTAAGAATTATTCAAAAGGTGTGGATATTGATTTGAGCGCACCTGATGACCTAGATGATGAGTTTGAACGTTTTTAAGATAACATTCAATGAATAACGAACGGTTGTATGGTGATTTTACGGATAGGGACTTTAAGCGATTGAGTGCCTTTATCTATCAGCACTTTGGGATTAACTTATATCCTGCTAAAAAGGTGTTGGTGAAGTCGCGTATCCATCGCCGATTGACAGCTTTGGGCATGCATTCTTACGAGGAGTATTGCGATTATGTTTTGAATGAGGATAGTGACGGACAGGAAGTGATGGAGATGATTGACCGCATTACAACCAACAAAACTGAGTTTTTCAGAGAGTCCGACCATTTTGATTTCCTTACCACTACCTATCTACCGACTTTCTTCAAGTCATCTGGAAGACGTAACTTAAATATTTGGTGCGCAGGTTGTTCCAGTGGTGAAGAGCCATACACGCTGGCCATGGTGCTTAGTGAGTTTCAGTCGAAAAATCCCGGATTCAGTTTTGGTATTGTGGCATCGGATATCTCTACCTCCATGTTGAAAACAGCCTCTAGAGCCGTTTATGACATGAAACTTCTCCAACAAATTCCGGCGATGTACCGAACCAAATATGTGCTGAAAAATAAAAATCCTGAAAAAAAGCTCATACGCATGATGCCCTCCATCCGGAACAAGGTCAAGTTTTTGCGGCACAATTTGCTCGAAGGTCGATTGTCGGTTGGTACCAATTTTGATGTGGTGTTCTGTAGAAATACGCTTATTTATTTCGATCGAAAAACACAAGAATCGGTTATCGGAATGCTTTTTCAACATCTAAGTCCTGAGGGTTATCTGTTTCTCGGACATTCAGAATCTCTTGTTAATATGAATTTTAAAACCCGGCACATCGCTTCCGCCATTTATCAAAAATCAAACAACTAAATGCCATTGCCATGAACGAACTGGAAGTATTAAAGAAAGAATTGGATCAACTTTATGCCACCAATACTCAGCTTAATAATAAATTGAAATTGGCTGAGTCGCTAAAAAGTAATTTCATTAGCAATATTATGAATGAGGTGTATAACCCATTCAGTGCCATTAAAATGATGGCCGACAATCTTGTGCATCTCACCGAAAAAAACTTGAATAGCGTGATTCCTATGGCCCAAACCATCTATCGCGAAGCTGCCCAGCTCGATTTTCATTTGAAAAACGTTTTTACTGCTGCTAAAATCGAGGCGGGGCTCGAAACGGTTCGTGGTTCTGAAGTGGAGATCATTCCGCTGGTGGACGAGGCATTGGCATGTTTTAAAATTGCTATTCAAGATAAAAAACTTCAGACAATACATCATGTTGTTGACCGATCTACTAAAGCTTTTTTGAGCGACAAAGACAAAATATTATTGGTATTGGTCAATTTGTTGAGCAACTCCATTAAAAACAGCCCTGACGGGGGTGTTATAACTTTGGAGATTGGCATGACAGATGAGTGTCTAACCATGAGCGTTGTCGATGAAGGTCCCGGCATCCCTAAATCGGAAATCGATTTTGTTTTCGATCGGTTCAGGCGGGTGAGCAATACAATCAATTCAGTCAATGGTGGAACAGGGCTTGGTTTGTCAGTGGTAAAAGCCGTTGTCGAATTGCTTGGTGGAGAATTGGAGTTGGCTGGCGAATCAGGTACTCAGTTGACTATTTCAATTCATGGAAACGTAGATTTTGTCGTAGAAGATGATGAACTTTTCCCTGAGGATGAACTTTTTTAGTCAATAAAATGAACTCTTCCACCTTTTACTTGTTGCCTGGTGCCATTAAATGTTCAAAATCTCCGTTGGAGATCACGACTATACTGGGTTCATGTGTGTCGGTGTGCCTTTGGGACGCTGAACTGAAATTGGGAGGGATGAATCATTTTATGATGCCTTTGTGGAATGGCGACGGACTGGCATCGCCAAAATATGGAAATATTGCTATTGAGAAGTTGATTAATAGCATGTTGTACTTGGGTTCGCGACGCGAAAACATGGTGGCAAAGGTTTTTGGCGGGGGCGCAGTACTTAAATCGTGCGATGGTATATTTAATATTGGTGAAAGAAATATTCGGGTGCAGGAAGAATTGCTCAAACAGGAAGGCATTCGGGTGGTGGCTGCCAGCTTGGGCGGCAAGTTTGGACGAAAATTGATATTCAACACCCACACCGGACTGGTAAAAATGAAGTATGTAAGCAAAACACAGGAATGATGATAGAAAAACAAAAAATAAAGGTGTTGGTTGTGGATGATTCTGCCCTGATTAGGCAAACATTAACAAAAGTGTTGTCGTCGTTGCCCGGTATCGAGGTTATAGCCACAGCTTCAGATCCGTACATTGCCGTTCAAAAACTAAAGTCAGAAAAGCCGGATGTTATTACCCTGGACATTCAAATGCCTCGTATGGACGGACTTACATTTTTAAGGAAAATCATGACACAGCATCCCATTCCCGTGGTGGTGATTTCGAGTTTGACCAAGAAAGAAAGCCAAATAGCCTTGGATGCCTACAACTACGGTGCCATTTGTGTTATGGAAAAACCTGCCATGAGTAACGAACTGCTTCATGAACAATGGAAACATGACCTTCACGATGCCGTTGTGGCTGCCGCCAATTCTCGATTTTCGAACAAATTGATTAAGTCGTTTACTCCTGCCAAAACATTCAGGCAAGAAGTGGCAAATGAACGTCCTATAAGCCAAACCTGTAATTCTATGATTCTGATCGGCTCTTCAGCAGGGGGGACAGAGGTTATTTTAAGCATATTATCGCAATTGCCCCCTGATACAGCTCCCATACTCATCGTGCAGCATATGCCCGAAATTTTCACTACCTCCTACGCTCAACGCTTGAACGAATACAGTTTGCAGGAAGTGAAAGAGGCCGAAGCCGGAGATATTATCCGGAATGGGCAAGTATTATTGGCTCCCGGCGACCATCACATGGAAATAAAAAACAATGGTTTTCAGTATTTTGTGGATTTAAATCAAAAGGAAAAAGTAAACCGTCACCGACCTTCCGTTGAAACCCTTTTTAAGTCGGCTATACCATTGAGCGGTATTCATATCATGGCTATAATACTATCAGGAATGGGTAACGACGGAGCCGCAGCCATGTTGGAGCTAAAGAAAACTGGAGCTTGTACCATTGCCCAAAGTGAGGAGTCTTCTATCGTATACGGAATGCCGAAAGAAGCCTTGCGTTTGGGTGCTGCTGATTATTCATTATCTGCAAAGGAAATCGTAGATAAAATCAAAAGTTTTTCTACTTGAATTAATGAAAATAATAGACTATTTTTGAACCATTGGACAAAGAATCACCAACATGAAGACTGATAATAAACCACGCATATTGATTGTTGACGATATTAAGTCGAGTTTGCTAAGTATGAAGTCAACGCTTAATGAAAGTGAAGACTATCAGATAGCTACTGCTGATAACGGACTGGCAGCTATAAAGCGAGCGCAAGCCCAAAAACTTGATTTGATATTGTTGGATGTGGTGATGCCCGATATTTCCGGATTCGAAGTTTGTCGAAAACTGAAAGAAATTCCTTCTACACGCGACATTCCTGTGATATTTTTAACTTCTAAAAATGACCCGGAAAGCATAATTGAAGGATTCAAATGTGGTGCGGTTGACTACGTTCACAAGCCTTTTGTAAAGGAGGAATTGTTGGCTCGTGCACGGGTGCACATCGAATTGAATCGCCTAACTAAGCAATTGACCGAAGCCAAAGAAAAAGCAGAGCTGGCTACCAATGCCAAGTCATTGTTTCTGGCCAATATGTCACACGAAATCCGGACACCTATGAATGGTGTTATTGGCATGGTGGAAGCGTTAAAAAGTACTCAGCTTACTGAAGACCAAATGGAATATCTGAATATTATTGATATTTCCAGCGAGAACCTGTTGGGTGTGGTGAATGATATCCTAGACTTTTCAAAGGTGGAGGCAGGTCAAATTGAATTGGAGAGGATTACGTTTAACCTCCGAAAAATTATTGGCGATGTAGTAAAAATGCTTAAGTTCAAATCAGACCAACAGGATCTCTTCCTTAGGTTTAACGTCCACGATGAAGTGCCGGCATATGTCATTGGTGACCCGACACGGATCAAACAAATATTGATTAACCTAGTCAATAATGCCATCAAATTTACAGCCACAGGCGGTATTGCTATCGAAGTTATTAAGTTGGAAGCCGATGAGAAATTAGTGAAATTGGGATTTAGGGTAACTGACACGGGCATTGGAATTACCGATGAAGTAAAAGGGAACTTGTTTAAGTCATTTAACCAAGCCGACGCCTCCACCACCCGCAAATATGGCGGTACCGGACTTGGTTTGGCCATCTCTAAGAGCCTTACCAAAATGATGAATGGCGAAATTGGCGTTGAAAGTGTTCCTGATCAGGGGTCAACTTTCTGGTTTAATATTTTCCTTGGCAGGGCATCTGACATTGATGAAGCCGCCGATAGAAATGAGCAACGAGCTGGTAAGGGGCTTAAAAACCTAAAACTTCTGTTGGCTGAAGACAATGTCATTAATCAACGGGTGGCACGCTTCATTATTGAAAAACTAGGACACAAACTCGATATTGCCGAAAACGGTAAGGTAGCTGTGGAGAATTTCCAAAAAAAAGAATATGATATCATCTTTATGGACGTTCAAATGCCTGTAATGGACGGATTAACAGCTACTATAGCCATCCGAAAATTGGAGCAAGAAAGGAACGTAACCAGAAAAACCCCCATCGTTGCAATGACCGCCAACACCATGAAAGGCGATAAGGAAAAGTTCCTGAAGGCAGGCATGAACGACTATATAGGAAAACCATTCAAATCGGAGGAACTATCACGTATTATCTGTAGAATAGTTTCGTCTTCGGAATAATAGGTTGCGTGGTGCTGCTATACAGCGGTAGGTAATGACACCTTTGTTAATATTTGTGGCTGCTAAGCATTGCATCTAAGAAAACCCCTATAATTCTTATGCCTATTCTCCCTCCAATTCACTCAAACTTCGGAAAGAACTATCCGTGGCTTTTGTAGGCTAGCGCAAATGTGGCATAATTCACTTAAAAGAAAAGTGGATGAACCTAAAACTATCGTATATTTGACAACTGCATATCACAATAACATGAATAAAACCACGACCCCTCAATTTTCAAATTCTTTGAATAAGAACCACTTGTCCGCAATTATGGTTGTGTCCAAAGTGGAAATAAACGGCATAGGTGCTCAGTTAGCAATTGGTTGTACAACATAAAAATAAAAGACATGAGTTATTCAATTAAAATTGACCATGAAAAAAAGTACATTCATTATTCACATGATGGTATAATCAAACGAAAAGAAATAGGCGATGTATGGATAGAACTATCAAATATAAAAGAATTTTCAACAGGGAAATATAACTTATTATCGGACTACAGAAATGGAATTTTTAATTTTAGTGTTAAAGATATTAATGTAATAGAAGAATTTTTAAAATCGAAAAAGGAAATGTTGGAAGGTAAAAAAAATTCGGTAATTGTAGATAACCCCGCAGATACGGTAATTGGGTTCTTATTTGAAAACAACATGTCAAAAGAAATAAACTTTCATGTTAAAACATTCTCCACTTTAAATGCAGCAATTAGTTTTTTAAGTTAAAGCTCCAAATCATCGGTGTTTGCAACGCGGATGCCGATAACAACACCACTGGCGAAGCATTTTTCGGTCATTTCGTTGACGTCACCAAAATGATAAACTTGTCCGCGTTTGCAAAGCTAAGGCCGAATGAACACTTTCAAAACCCTAACTTCGGCAGAAATAATTGCGGTTTTATAGGCATACACCAATGTGGTAATAATCACTTAAGTGAAAAGCAGATGAACCTAAAACTATCGTATATTTGACAACTGCTAATTACAATAACATGAATAAAACCACGACCCCTCAATTTTCAAATTCTTTGAATGGCTATTTCTTGAGCATCCATGCGGTTGTGGGCAAATCGGAGATAAATGGCATAGGGGTGCAGTTAGCAATGAGTTGTAAGGCATGGTGAGTTCACATCAAGTTTTATGTAATTATAAAAATAGTAACTTTGTAAAAAAAGATCATGAATATTCAAACAGAAAAACTTGAGATATTAAAAATGATTCTCGAAACAGACAACCCTAGCGTTTTGGAATCGATAAAAAGACTATTTGTAAAAAGTCCAGCAAAAGATTTTTGGGACACTCTTTCACAAGAACAGAAAAATGAAATTTCACAAGGAATTAAAGAAATTGAAAATGGTGAAATTGTTAATTACGACGATCTGATGAGTGAACATAGATTATGAGAAAAGTAATTGTATCAAAACGAGCTGCTAAAAGACTTAATGAATTGCTTGAATATCTGGAACTTGAATGGTCTTTAAAAGTTAAACATGATTTTACTCAAAAACTAGACAAATCACTAAGTCAGATTCAAAAATTTCCTAATAGTTGCCCACAATCAGAATTCGTAAAAGGACTTCATATTCTTGTTGTCGCTAAGCAGACATCTTTGATATATCAGTTTGACTCTAAGGCTATTAAGATAATAGCATTATTTGACAATAGAATGAATCCTGATAAGTTAAAAAGAGAAATAAAATAAACCACGCTTTACAATAACACCTATACGCCATAGCCGCATCTACAGCTTTATAGAAAAATTAAATGTAAATTTGAGAATGAATTTTCAAACTCAAAACCAATAAGATACAGCGGCAACTGCGCATAGCCACACCGTTCGGCTATTTGCCAAGTTTTGGATTATTAGTGGAGCAGGCTCAACTTTTATACATCAAATCAATCAGGTCTATATGTAATTCGGTTACATGTTTGCGTTTAATTTTCAAGGTATTCGTTAACCCATTGTTTTCGATGCTAAAGGGTTCGGGAAGTAGAATAAATCGTTTTATTTGTTCATATCCATCCAATTTACTCTGATCCTGATCGATGAGTTTTTTATAAAACGCAATAACTTCGGGATGATCAACTATTTCACGATGACTTTTGTTGTCAAGTTTTAATAGGGGATGAGCTTGTTTAAGTAGATCAAATGTGGGCACAATCAATGCCGAAACAAATTTTCGGTTATCGCCAACCACAACTACCTGTTCCACGAATTTATTTTGTCCGATAAGCAGCTCCAGCTTTTGAGGAGAAATATATTTTCCACCGGAAGTCTTCATCATATCCTTGATTCGGTCGGTCATCACCAGGTAGTTTTCTTTGGTAATAAATCCTTTGTCTCCAGTTTTAAATATTTTTCCCGTGAGTACATTCGCTGTTTCTTCGGGTTTTTTGTAATATCCTTTAAAAACAGTGTCGCCTTCCACAATAATTTCCTCATTCTCTCCTATGGAAACAGTGGTTTCGGGCATAATTGACCCACAAGTATCCAGATCGAAAACATTGGTTTTCATGCATGATACTGTGGCTGTGGTTTCTGTAGCACCATATCCGTAGTTGACAAAAAGCCCAATGGCATGAAAAAATTTAAGTAATTCGGGTTGAATGGCAGCTCCTGCACAGGGAGTTGTTCTCAGTTGGCCTCCAAATATAGCCATCAGTTTATTCAATACCAATTTTTGGGCTATTTGATGTTTTACGGATAATAAAAATGGCAATTTGTGTTTTCCAATGGCTTGATGTCCAATGGCAATAGACCAATCGAAGATCTTTTGTTTGGTGGAACTCCAACGGTGGTATTCTTCAAAAATACCGTCATAGGTTTTTTCAAAAAAACGGGGTACGACGCACATCACGGTAGGTTTTACCAAGGGGAGTGTTTCAATTACTTTTTTCGGATTGGATAAAAAGGTGTTGACACCTCCTTTGTACATGAAAAATAACGTCCAGCTGCGCTCAAAAATATGACTAAGAGGTAGAAAAGCCAACGAATGGTCGTTTTCAGTAATGTCTAACCGTAAATCGTTTATTTTAAAGCAATGCATAAAATTGAGGTGCGAAAGCATAGCCCCTTTTGGTTCACCTGTAGTTCCCGACGTATAGATAATGGATGCGATATCGTCTTCATGAGCCAGTTCCAAAAGGTCTGTTAATTCTTTTTCTTCTACTTTGTTTCCCAGAAGACAAAAATCACTCCATGAAATAACGGCTTCATGCTGAGTAATTTGCTCCGAAAAGGTAACGATGGTTTTCAGGGTAGATTTACCGATTAGTTGTAAAGCTTTTTCAAGCTGCGACGTGTCATCCACAAACATCAATTCCATTTTGGTTTCGTCAACAATATATTTTAGTTGCTCCATATTGCTGGTGCCGTAAAATGGAACTACAATGGCGCGAATGGATAAAATGCCAATGTCGGCAATAGTCCATTCGGGTCGGTTGTTAGCAAATATTCCAATCTTCGACTCAGAGGAATGCCCTAAGGTTATCAATGATTTGGAAACTTCATTTACTTTCTTTGCCAGAAAATCCCAGCTTAAATTCTCCAGTTTTTGTTGATCTTCACCAATTACTTTAAATACGGGGCGAGATCCGAATTTTTTGGCTCTTTGGAGAACCATGTGTGCCAGGTGATTTTTCATGTAGTTTTTGTTAGTGACTTCTAATAACTGCTTTTTACTTCCGCCAAAGCAACAAATGCAGTTTTATCGTTGGCAGTTTTTTTTAACCTCTGTAAATTCTTCATCTCGTCAGCGTTTGTAACACGAATGCCAATAGAACACCCTGGTAACTTAGCCTTTGGTGTAAAGAATCCTTCTACCTATTCTCTCATTTCCCATTTACTCCACCTGAGATTTGCTTATCGATGCATTCTATTGCATCCCCTAAAAAACGAAAACCACCGTGAACATTGAGTTTTACGGTGGTGTTTACGTTTCATTTGCTATACTAGCTGGCGGAGAATGAGGGATTCGAACCCCCGGACCCTCGCGGGTCAACGGTTTTCAAGACCGCCGCATTCGACCACTCTGCCAACTCTCCGCGGCAAAAATAACACCTTTTTCAAAACTGGCAATCCCTCACCTGAAATTTTTGTGAGTTTTCTTTTTGGGAATGCTTTGTTGTTGATAAATTTCTGTTTTACTTAGGCTAATAGCCCTCGTTGTCAGTGTGGTAAGGAATGAGCCGTGCTTTTGGATTGTTTTTGAGGTGTGTTTTAATAATCCGGCGAACCTCCTTGTTGTCGGCATACGGTGTAATGCAGTCGTGGAGCAAACTTGGTTCGTTGGTGGCGTAAGAAGTGTTCACAAAGCCAAATCCGCTATATCGTCCGTTTTCAACCTTAACTACGGCCATTTCTTCTTGGTTTCGACCACTTTCGAGTATAAAAAAATGCGACTGATCGAATTGATAGTTGTCTAGTGCTTCCTGAACACGCAGGTTGTAGCTCTCTTTGGGTTCGAGTCCAATACACGCCCCGTTACACTGGTGTATTTGGTAATGAAAACAAGGGCCTTGCGTGTCGTAAAGCCCACATAGTTTCTGGCAAAGGCCGTATTCGGCAACAAGCATTTTTACGTGGTTCTTTCCTTCGTTTACAGAACTGTACGTGTACACCGGATTTAATGAGCTGATAACCCGTGTTATTTTTAGGTTTAGGTAGCCGTCGTCATCAAAAAAAGTATAAAGCCCTTGGTTGTAGTATGTTCTGCGTTGCGCCCGGTTATAGTGTGGTTGATGTTTTTTTATTTCGTGCGATTCGAGCAATAGCGCCACGAGCTCGTTGCCCGTTAGGTTAAATTGAACATCAGCAATGGCGTTGCGCATTTCTACCGCTTTTTTGTTCATGTTGTTGCTTAAATGCGACAGGATGCGGTCGTGGATGTTAATTGATTTTCCTACATAGATCAACTCCTTATCTTTGTTGTGGAAATAATAAACACCAGGCTCTCTTGGCAGGTTGTCGATAAGTGATTTCCCTAATGAGGACTGCATGCCGTTGAGGTTCGTGTTTTCGGGACTGTTTTCCAGACTAAGGAGCAACTCGAACAGTTTTGTGGTGGCGAGGGCATCGCCTTCAGCCCTGTGCCGGGCGTGGTTGTCAATTTTTAATGCCTTACAAAGGTTTCCTAGTCCATACGACGGCTGGCCCGGAATAAATTTTCTGCTTAGTTTTATGGTGTCGAGGGTTTTGCGTTGGTAGTCGTAACCCAGACTTTTGTATTCGCTGCGAATAAAGCTGTAGTCGAAACGCACATTGTGGCCAACGATGATTTTGTCTTCAGTAAGTTCAATTATTTTTTTGGCTAGTTCATAAAACTTAGGTGCGTCTTCCACCATTCTGTTGTTGATGCCCGTCATCTGCGTAATGCGGTAGGGGATTTTTTTCTCCGGATTTATAAGCGAAGCAAATTCTTTTACGATTTTCTTCCCATCGTGGATGTAAATAGCGATTTCAGTAATTTTTTCTGTCGATGGACTCAGCCCTGTTGTTTCAATATCGACAATGGCGTACTGACTCATGCTGGGTTTTCTTACAGGTTTAGCTTCATTTGGATGGCCTGGACTTGTTTTTTGAGTTGCATTAGTTCTTCGGCCATCTGGTCTTTTTCCTTGTTTGGTTCGGGTACTTCGGCGCTGATGTAGTTCACGAATTTCCATATTTCTTTAATCTGGTTTACGCCCAGATCAAAAGGTTCGTACAGCGTGTTAAGTGAGTGCAACTTAAGCGATGCGCTGGTTTTAATGTTGTTTTCGGCTACTTTAAACACGACCCCTTCTTCATGGGTAATGATGATGTAAGCGTGGTGGTTACGGATGAAATTCCAGTCCTGAACATACTCACCTGTAACGTATGAACCATCGGGGATGGGAAGCATGGAGTCGCCACTGATCTGGAATGTACGGTATTTTTTTTGTTTCGACAAAAAAGGCAGTTTGAAGGTGGGCAGTATGCGTATGTATTCAGGATCGGCATAGCCCATGGCGTAGCCTGCGCGGGCTTTTTCGTTAACCAGTTCGATGTTTTCTTCGTTGTTTTCGTCAACGGTGGTGGCCAGCACCCGAAGTTTGCTTCCTTTGATAAAAATGTCGTATCCATGCTCAAGCTGCGATAACTGACTTTCCGTGAGGGTGCTCAGGTCAACTTTTACAAGCGTGTCGATGGCAATGCCAAAGTATTCCGAAAATTGCATCAACGCTGATAGGTTAGGTGTTGCCACCCCATTTTCGTAACCGCTCAGGGTAGGGCGTTTCATGTTAAGCGTGAAGGCCATCTCGTCTTGCGTGCGACCGCGGCGTTTACGCAATAGTTTGATGTTGTTGTTGAAGTGCATGATCAGGATGTTTTTGATGAAAATTATTTTTTATCAGCTACAAAGATATGAATAATGATTATATTGCAATCAAAAAAATGATTAAAAACTAATCAAAAGTACAACAATTTTTTTATTTGTCAAGTTTTCTGACTAAATTTTATGGAAATAGCCAACCGAACCATCGCACATTTTGACTTGGACACTTTTTTTGTGTCGGTAGAGCGTTTACAAAACAGCTCACTTATTGGCAAACCTGTCATCATCGGAGGCATGTCCGATAGGGGAGTGGTGGCGGGATGCAGTTACGAAGCCCGTCGTTTTGGGGTGCATTCGGCCATGCCCATGCGTATGGCGCGGCAGTTGTGCAGTCAGGCGGTATTTATTCGTGGCGACATGGAAGCGTACACAAAGCAATCGCGGTTGGTAACTGACATTATCGCCGAGCAGGCGCCTGTGTACGAAAAAACTTCTGTTGATGAGCATTTTCTGGACATCACCGGCATGGATCGTTTTTTCGGGTCGCTTAAGTGGACGCAGGAGCTGCGCGAGCGAATCATTAAAAACACAGGATTGCCTATATCTTTCGGGCTTTCGGTAAACAAAACGGTTTCTAAAATTGCTACAGGCCAGGCCAAACCCGATGGCGGTATTTATGTGCCACAGCAACAGGTAAAGCCGTTTATGTTTCCGTTATCTATTCGTAAAATTCCTATGATTGGTAATAAAAGCTTTCAGCTGTTGCGCTCAATGGGCGTTTCTACCATTCAAACCCTCAGTGCCATACCGCCTGAAATGCTGGTGCAAGTGATGGGTAAAAATGGACTCGTGGTGTGGAAAAAGGCCAATGGCATCGACCCCTCGCCCGTGGTGCAGTATTCTGAGCGCAAGTCGTTAAGCACCGAACATACCTTTAGTCAGGATACCACTGATTTAATGCTCATGCGTAACCTCCTGATCTCGATGGTCGATAAACTCGCCTACCAGCTTAGAAAGAAAAATAAGCTTACGGGGCTGATTTCTGTAAAAATAAGGTATTCCAACTTCGATACCCACACCTTGCAGCAGCAGTTGGCCTACACTTCATTCGATCATGTACTTATTGAAACGGCGCTTGGGCTTTTTAATCGATTGTATACCCGACGCATGCTCATCCGGCTGGTTGGGGTGCGCTTTAGTCAGCTGGTAGGTGGAAACCAGCAACTCGACTTGTTCGACGAAGCACCCTATATGCCTGATCTTTACAAAGCTGTCGACCAAATTCGTTTGCGGTATGGAGCTAAATCGCTGTTGCGCGGAGTCAGCTGCCCCAGGCCTGTTTCTTCAAAAGATGAATCGCGTTGAGCAATAAATAGTTTCGAATTATGTATCTTAACGTTCATTCATTCCACAGCTTGCGTTATGGCAGCTTGTCTGTTGAACAGTTGGTGGAAACGGCTGTGTCACTTGGCGTGAAAACGATGGTGCTTACCGACATCAACAACTCTTCTGCCACACTTGATTTCGTCAGAATTTCAAAAGATGTCGGTATTAAACCTGTTGCAGGGATGGAGTTCCGTAATGATGATCGGTTGTTGTTTGTTGGGATTGCTAAAAACAACACGGGTTTTATGGAGCTAAACGATTTTATGACGGCCATTAATTTGGGAGAGAAAGCTTTTCCGGTGGGAGACATGAGTAGTCTGCTTAACGATTTTACCCAGGTTTTTTTGGTTTATCCGTTCGATCATGTTCCTGCCCGCACCTTGCAACATCATGAATTTATAGGGGTAAAACCCATTCAAATCAATCGGCTAATACAAGAACCTCCCGATAGGCTGAACCGCATGGTAATTATGCAGCCTGTTACTTTTTCTGATGAAAATGGCTGGTACTTGCATAAAAACCTTCGTGCCATCGATCACAACCTGTTGTTGAGTCATCTCAAACCACATATGCATGCTGCTTCTGACGAGGTATTTGTTGCGCCGCAAGTGTTGGAATTGCTTTTTGCGGACTACCTTCAGCTGGTAAGCAATACAAATAAACTTCTCGACAGTTGTAGTATTGACTTCGACTTCAAAACCATTAAAAACAAACGTAGTTTTACTGGAAGCACTTCTGACGACAGGATTTTGCTCGAGAAATTGGCTAACGACGGTTTAAAATACCGCTATACTCAAAACAACACAACGGCGCGAAAGCGTATGATGGACGAGTTAAAAGTGATTGATGCACTTGGTTTTTCTGCTTATTTTCTTATTACTTGGGACATTATCCGTTATTCCATGTCGCGGGGGTTTTACCATGTGGGGCGGGGTAGTGGAGCGAATAGCGTGGTGGCCTATTGTTTAAAAATAACCGATGTCGACCCAATAGAGTTGGATCTGTATTTTGAACGTTTTATCAATGCACAACGCAGCAGTCCGCCCGATTTCGACATCGACTTTTCGTGGAAGGACCGAACGGAAGTGCAGGATTATATTTTTAAACGATATGGGCGCAAGCATACTGCTTTTTTAGGGACTTCAGTCACCTTTAAAGGGAAGTCAATTTACCGTGAGTTAGGCAAAGTACATGGTCTTCCGAAAGCTGAAATAGACCTGCTTACAACAAATCCGGCTGCTGAGGTCGGGAAAAGTGAACTTACCCGTCACATCCATTCAATTGCATTGATGATGCGTGACTTTCCTAATCAGCGCAGCATACATGCCGGAGGAATTCTTATTTCAGAAGAACCCATAACGGCTTATTCAGCCCTCGATCTGCCACCAAAAGGGTTTCCTACGGTGCAGTGGGACATGTATGTGGCCGAGTCGGTAGGTTTTGAGAAAATTGATATTCTCAGTCAGCGGGGTATTGGGCACATTAAAGAGGCTGCCGACATTGTTCGTGCCAACCGCAACCAGGAAGTTGACGTACACCGGATCACACAGTTTAAAAACGATCCGAAAGTACGTGCGCAGCTCAAAAGGGCTGAAACCAATGGCTGTTTTTACATAGAAAGTCCTGCCATGCGCGGACTGCTCAAAAAGCTGAAATGCGACAACTACCTGACGCTTGTGGCAGCGAGTTCAATTATTCGCCCTGGCGTGGCCCGTTCCGGAATGATGCGCGAATACATACAGCGTTTTCATCATCCCGAAACTATTCAATACCTGCATCCGGTGATGAAAGAACAGCTTCAGGAAACCTTTGGCGTGATGGTTTACCAAGAAGATGTGCTGAAAGTTTGCCATCATTTTGCGGGACTCGACTTAACCGATGCCGATATCCTCAGGCGTGCCATGAGTGGTAAATTCAGGTCGAAAACCGAGTTTCAGCATATCGTCGACAAGTTTTTCAGCAATTGCCACGAGCGTGGCATTGCTCCTGATGTTACGAAAGAAGTGTGGCGGCAGATTGAAAGCTTTGCCGGGTATTCGTTTTCAAAAGCACATTCTGCTTCATATGCGGTTGAGAGCTTTCAGAGCTTGTACCTCAAAGCGTACTTTCCATTGGAGTTTCAGGTGGCAGTGATTAATAACTTTGGCGGGTTTTATCATACTTGGGTATATTTTTACGAAGCGCGGCGGCAGGGTGGGGTTTTACATCTTCCCTGTGTAAACCATAGCTTTGAAAAAACATCTATCGCCGGGGTTAACATATATGCAGGGTTTATTCATGTGTCAGGACTGGAAACTAGGTTTGTAAATCAGTTTTTGGATGAGCGTGAAAACAACGGTCTTTTTAAAGGGTTGGAGGATTTTGTGCAACGCGTCAATCCGGGGTTGGAACAACTTATTTTGCTTGTCCGTATAGGTGCTTTTAGGTTTACGGATAAGCGTAAGTCGCAGCTGCTATGGGAAGCGCATCTTTTTCAAAAAACCAATAAACCTGTCCCCAAAAATATGCGATTGTTTGAAGTCCGTAGCAGGCAGTATCAACTTCCCAATCTGGAATACAATGCGCTTGAAGACGCTTATGATGAGATTGAGTTGCTTGGTTTTCCAATGACTATGAGTTATTTCGATTTGCTTAGAACGGCTTTTCGTGGTGAAATCTTGGCTAATCAGCTAGAGAAAAAAGTTGGGTCAATGGTGCGTATGGTTGGCTTGCTCGTCACCATAAAATATGTAAAAACCGTTAGGGGAGAGTTGATGCATTTTGGCACATTTACCGATGCCCACGGTGAGTTTTTCGATACCACACATTTCCCCGATTCCCTGAAAAGCTATCCTTTCAGGGGATATGGTATTTACCTGATTTTAGGAAAAGTGGTCACCGAGTTTGGCTATGCTTCTTTGGAGGTGAAAAAACTCGCCAGGCTGGGCTTTCAGGCAGATCCACGTGCGGACTAATTGTTTTATTATCCTTTTACCCAATTGGTGATGAAAAATCCTGCGGTAGCTACGAGGGCTGTTAGGATGGTTCCCCAAATTAGGTCGATAATAACAATCGCCACGGGCCAGTCTTTTAAGGTGGCCAGATTGGTTAAATCGTAGGTTGCGTAAGCCACCAGTCCGAAAAAGGCACCATAAACAATGGCGTGTGTCAGCGATTGCTTTTCAACTGCCGGTAAAATGGTGAATGCAAGAATTCCGGCAATGTACAACAAGTAAAAAATGATGGCGGCAGTCCAGTTAACTTCATCGCTCATGTAATGCCCCAAATATTTGGCATACAGGTTTTTTGCAATTAGACCTAGCCATACAAGGTCGATGGTGAAAAACACAACCGTGGTGAGTAGGTAGCTGATGATAATTTTTGAAAAAGTCATAACAGTGTATTTAGCGAGTTAAATCGTTAAGAAATATTCTGAGTTCATAACAAATGAAATGTATTGTTTCTATTTGATAATTAGTTTCTTAAAGAGCTTAGTGCTTGACGTTGATACCTCAATGAAGTAGATGCCAGCATTTAATTCTGAAACATCAAACTTGAGCTGGGTGTCTGATTGTGCTGTTGTAATAGCAGGCACTTTATGCCCCGTGATGTTGTAAAATGAAACTTCAGAAATGCGCTCGTTATCCAAAGCGACGGTAACTTCATGATTTGCGGGGTTTGGAAATATTGAAAACTGATTGCTAAGCACGCTTTCGTTTACGCTTAGGATGGTTGTGTTTGCCGGAAAAACAATGTTGTCGAGCCAGGCTGCATCTTCGCCTCCCGTTGCGCTGATGTCTTTTTCGTAAGCCCATTTAAGCCAATGTGTTCCGCTTGCTAATGGATAGGTTTGTTGTTCCCAATCCAAAACCCCGGCCCACTCACCGAGTTTTGCATCGTCCAAGTAAAAACTTAGGTAATCATAGCCTTCTTCTGACGAAACTTTGCGGTAAAATGAAAGTTCATCACCGGTGTACACTTCAATCTGTATTAGCAATTCCGACTTTTGATAATGGTCGATATTACCTGATTTTGCTGAAAACTCGCCATCAAATGGATTCGTGTTGGTTACTGTCCATGGTTGATTTCCTCCTGCCTGCCATTCAAAACGGCTGAAATCACCACTCTCAAAGTCCTCTATAACGAGTCCAACAGGCAAATAGTAGGTTGTTTCATGTTGGTAAAAGCCACTTCTAATTACACACGCCAATTCTACTACTGTGCCAATTGGCGCGTTTTCATGGATTTCAACTTCAAAAAAGGCCGGTTTGTTTTCCCCCACAGGTAAATTTTCCAGGTAAATCACGTTGGTATTCAAAGTAGCATACTGGCTTTGGGTTGTTAAGCTAATTTGTGTTCCGAAAGCGTCACTGTGGCCAGTATTTAAGCCTTCAATTCTAAGTGTGTCAGTTTCGCCCGGGTCGAGTGCGAGATTGCCGTTGCCCCCAATATTATCCAGCACCAGACAATCACCTGTTTTTAGCACCGGAGCAAGAAGTTCCATTCCAAAAGTAGATTCCCATTGGAGCGTCCCCGACTCGCAATACAGGGTAAACGGAGCCATATGTAAATCGGGAATGCTATCGCTAACTTCCAGACCAAAAGCGTTTTCTATGGTTACTAATCCGCTAGGAGCTATTGTTCCGTATAACTCAAAATCATCAGTAATGGTGATGTATTCATCCGCTGTGCTTAACGTAACGTTGAGGTTTTCACAAGCGCCAAGTCCTACGTTGCCAATGGTTATAGTAAGCATGAATGCTTCGCCATAATCGGCGAGTTGGTTGTTGTTTCCCGTTTCGTCGTTTATTTGATACGAACTAAAAACAACATAGGCTCCATTGTCGGGTATGAATTGAATGTCAAAGCTGGTGGGTAGACAATTTCTGCCGTTTATGATCAGATTGGCTATGCCCGGTTGTATTATTTCTTCGGTAAAAGTAATGGTTGCGATTCCGTTGGCATTGGTAGTAGCTGTTCCCAAAAGAACACCCTCCTTTATTATAGAACAGGTGAAGTTTTCAAGCACCGCTCCCGATGAATTAACGGTAACAATAGTTGATGTTGTGCTGAGTACCAATTCGTCTTCAAAATCCACTTCAATGTTAATGGGTTCGTTTGTCCACACGCTAACACCGGGATCGCCGAGGAGGTTGAGGTCGTAAAAATTCCATCTTAACGCACCCTCTTCCCATTGTCCGGTAGCTTCCACCCACGGAGCAGTTTGTATTTTGCTTTCGGCAAAAGCTTTTCCCAAAAAGCGGATTTCTTCCCCGTAGAGTGCATCCATCATTTCGCGATGCAAGTGGGCAGCAGGACCTTCGGTTTGTCCTTCGTTAAACCAACCAAAGCGTGAATTTCCCATCACGGCTACGGCAAAGTTTTCGATGGTGACCATCTTTTCCAGAACACAATCGTTAACGTCGAATGCACCACAGTCGCAACCATGTGTTTGAAGCAAAGTGTAATTGTGGTCAGTGCCGTTTGCGCCTGCAAAATTAGCGTTTGTAATGTCGCTATTCGTCATGTAAGCAACATAGGTTTGGGCGGCATGTCCCACGTGATGAACCATTTGCTGTCCACTGTTGATGGCATCCATCAAATCGTATTTCGACCAAGATTGATTTACTTCATAAAGCTTTTCAAAATTGTATTCTTCAGGTATACCAACTGTGGTATAGCCGTTGTCGTTATGCGTGCCGATGAGTAATTCAAGGTAATCACTTCCGTAAGTTTCAGGGTCGCTGTATAGGTGTTCTCCGGCCATTAAGGCGTTGGTTAGCTCGCCGGTTACTGGATAATTTTGATAATAAATACTTTTGTGTACGATGTTTTCAAGCTCGGCGGGTGTGCTAAACGGTAAACGGCCAACCGCGACATCAGGAAGTAAATCGTCTTCATCAGGTTCGCCCCAGAGGTTGTTCATGTTGGCGTCCCAAGTGCCATCCAAAGCCGAATAATACAGGTCGGCAGGAATGCCGGAATCGGAATAACCGCCGCCGGATTCTACATAACAATAGAAACCACGGTGAGGAATAAATTCTGTGTCGCCACCCAGCAACACAAATTCGATTCCGTTGTTTTGGTATTGTTCAATGATGTAGTTTCTGATTTTTTCCTGTACGTCGTTGCCTGTAATATTTTGAATAACAAACTCTTTGGTGGCAATTTCTGATTTAACACCTCTTTCCAGATAAACATTCCTAAGCTGGTCGAAGCCTGCCACAAACTGTTCTGGAGTAATAATAAGCATGTTATAGTCGGAGGTGTCTCTATTTTTTTCCGGCTTGTATTGATCGATTGCTTTAGGATTGTCAGCAAATTTTTCAGCCTGTGCTTTAAATTTATCGGAGTCAATAAGCATGTTGAGTGATGCTGCTGCTTGTCGATCGGATGTTGTGTGCACCACAACCGTAATCTCATGGTAATATCCCACTTCACCGGAAGCTGGGATCATGGAAAGTGGGGTGATAGCTCCAATGGCAAACCCGTAACCATTCATGAAGTGGGTGCTTAGCTCGCGGCCTGCTTCAGTAGGGTATTCATTTTGAGAACTATAGAGCTGCTCGTTTTTGATAAACTCAATTTTGCCGGTTTCCGACAAGGGCCTTGATGGTTGATATGGCCAAAGTTCAAACTCGCCTTCCAGCGCAGTGTAGTTCTGGCGGATAATTTCGACTGATGCAACCGACTGACCTGGGGGCAGAAGTAGCTTTACCGGATAGTAGGGTAGTGTTGGGTTTCCTGTAATACCCAATTGTCTTGTGTTTTCAAAAGAAATGAGTTGAAAACCGTTGTGATTTGATACTTCCGGATTTTTAAAAAAGTAAGTGTAAGTAAAACTTTCGGCACTAGCTGCAAAAGATAAAAGCAGCAACAAAATAAGAGGGTAAAACTTTTTCATAATAAGTCAAAATATTTAAACGCAAAGATATTCATTGCTTATGACAAACTGCTTGATTTTTTTGTTGCATCTCGGCAAATAAGTCTACAAATTCGGACAGAAACCAGATTGTTTTAACAGGGTGCACCTCTTTTAGTATAAATTTAGAATTATGCTATATTTGTCGCATATATGAATTTGCCTTTTATACTTGATACTGATACCGTTTGGTATGCCATTGGTGATGGTGCGCTTGAGAAAACGCGCAATCGGCTTGCTGATTTTCACCGGATTATTATTTTAGTTGATGAAAACACCGAAAAATTCTGTCTTCCGGTCTTCCTGAAACATCTTCCTGAATTGTCGTCGAGCGACTTGATTAGGATTTCCAGCGGCGAGAAAAATAAAAATATTTCCCAATCGTCTTACATTTGGAATGAACTCACCCGCCTGAATGCCTCACGCGATACCTTGTTGGTCAATTTGGGTGGTGGTGTGCTTACTGATTCTGGTGGATTTGCTGCCGCTACCTTTAAACGAGGGATGTCGTTTTTAAATATTCCAACCACACTATTAGGGATGGTTGATGCGGCCATTGGAGGTAAAACTGGTGTTGATTTCCACGACTTTAAAAACCAGGTTGGGTTGTTTGTAAATCCTGTTGGGATGATTGCAGAGCCAATTTTTTTAAGAACCCTGGAAGAAAAACAGTGGCAGTCTGGATTTGCTGAGGTCATTAAATACGCTCTAATTATGGATCGTGAGTTGTGGTCAAAACTTAAGGGCAAACGCTTTACCCAGATCGAAGATTGGAATTCCATAATCGTAAAATCAGCTCGAAACAAGATTGATATTGTACGTTACGATGCCATGGAAAAGGGGGTGCGTAAAAACCTTAACTTTGGGCATACTATTGGTCATGCGTTGGAGTCTTATTTTTTAAAAACATTTAATGAAACCACGCATGGTATGGCCATTGCAGCTGGTATGATTTGCGAAGCCTGGATATCGTTAAAGGTTTTTGATTCTGAATGCACACAACTTGAAGAAATAGTGCAATTGATAGATTTGAATTTTGAACGCTTGCCCTTTGAAAAGGATAAAATTCCAGATGTTATAAAACTGATGCGTCAGGATAAGAAAATGCGCGCCAATAAGTTGTTGTTTAGCTTGTTGCGGAAGATAGGGAAAGCTACTCATGATATTGAGGTTGACGAGCAACTCATTATCGACAGCCTTGAATTTTATATTGATAAAAAAAAGTGTAACTAATTTTTACAGCCTTGAATACCATAGCACTCCATCAAAAAGAAAAAAATATCCAAGGGTCAGTCCGTTTGCCTGGATCTAAAAGCATTAGCAATCGAGCATTGATTATTGCTGAACTAGCCGGAAGTATGACGAAGATCGAAGATTTGTCGGAAGCTGATGATACCAGACTTCTAAATCAACATCTGAATTTTCTACGTACTTGTGGTTCAAGCGGTATTCCTACCATTTTTGATGTTGAAAACGCTGGGACAGTTGCCCGGTTTTTAACCGCTTTTTTGGTTTCACACGAAGGACAATGGCTTGTTACTGGTTGTAAACGCATGCGGGAACGTCCCATTGGATCGCTGGTTGAGGGTTTGGTGGCGCTAGGAGCAAAAATACGCTATGCAGACAAGCATGGCTTTTTGCCTATCCATATCACAGGTCGTGAAATTCACGGCGGTGATATTACCATCGACACTTCTGTAAGCAGCCAGTTTGTTTCGGCAACACTTTTAATTGGCCCTTATCTTGAAGAAGGTTTGAAAATACGGCTGCATGGCGACACGGTTTCTAAACCTTACATTGCCATGACCATTAAAATGATGGAGGAGTTCGGAGCAAAGATCCAAACCCAGGGGAATATAATTACTGTAGAACCTGTGCCATACAACGAAATCACCTATCATGTTGAGGCTGACTGGACTTCGGCTGCATACTGGTATGAAGCTGCGGCAATATCAGGGAAGGCGAATATTTTTATCGCCGGACTTAATAAAAAAAGTATTCAGGGCGATAGATTATTACCCGATATTTACCGTGAGTTTGGCGTTGAAACCAAGTTTGAAAAGAAAGGAATCAGGCTCGTTTCTTCCGGGAAAACCACCTCAACCTTTAATTATAATTTTAGCTCTTGCCCCGATTTGGCTCTATCTGTTATAACAACATGTGCCGCTTTGGGTATTAAAGGTGAGTTTTCGGGTATAAAATCACTTGCTTTTAAGGAATCAGACAGGTTGAAGTCACTCTCGGAAGAGCTGTCGAAGATCGGAGCAAGCCTGAGCATAAATGGCGACTTATGTAAGCTCGATGGTTCGCGAAAAAAAATGGACTCAGCACCTGTTTTTTTCTCCCATCACGACCACAGACTTGCCATGAGTTTTGCTCCGCTGGTATTGGTTTATCCTCAAATACAAATTGTAGATGCTCAGGTTGTTGCCAAGTCGTATCCGGATTTTTGGAAGGAATTTCAGGGGCTAGGGTTTGCTGAAATAACCGAAATAGAAAATGAATAATCGCGATAGTAATATTATGGAAGTTGATCTCCATATTTCTTGTGTCATTGATCAGTTTTATCCCGAATTGGGGTTTAGCATGATCAAAATTCTAAATAAGGCTGGCGTAACCATACACTACCCCGAAGGCCAAACTTGCTGTGGTAAAACTGCGTTTACTGATGGCTATTGGGATGAGGCCAAGCGGTTGGGTGAAAAATTCATTACAGAGTTTAATAACAACAGGTTGGTGGTCAGTGCGTCTCCAGGTTGTATCGGGTATGTAAAGAATCAGTTTGATGAACTTTTTTATAACGGCGCATTTCATAACGAATACAAACAATTGCAGCGAAACGCAATTGAAATTGCCGATTTTTTGGTCAATGTGTTGAATAAAACAGATTTTGGGGCAGTATTTAATCATCGAGCTGCCTTCGTAAAAAGTTGCTCAACGTATAAAAATCATGACCTTAAAAGCGAATCGTTGCTCTTGTTGGGTAGTGTTAATGGACTGCAATTAGCAGATCTTGAGGGTGTTGAGGATTGTTTTGATTTGTCGGGGATGTTTTCCTCTCGCTTTGAGCCAATAGCCATTGCCATGATAAAACAGGTTACCGATAGTGCCTTAAACGCTGGAGTGGAGTACCTGATTGTAAACGATCCGGTTTGTCGATTGCATCTGGAATCATATATAAGCAAGCAAAGCTTACCATTACAAGTTGTTCATTTGGTTGATGTGCTGGCAGCTGGGTGGAGCGATTAATACCAACTTACTTCCTTCTTTTTTTACTTATTTAAGTTTCTTGCCTAAAGCTGAATAAGCTCTGATTTTATGGCATATATAACAAGTTGCGCCGTATTTTTCGATTGGGTTTTTTCTAATAATTTAGCGCGGTGGTTGTCAACAGTACGTTTGCTGATAAATAGTTTTTCTCCGATTTCTTGATTTGAGTACCCTGTGCATATAAGTTGCAGTATTTCGGTTTCGCGCGAGGTCAGGTCATTAACATTTTGTTTGTTGTTGATCTGGTGAATATTCCTGATTACTCCATACATAATATCTTCTGAAAAAAAATGATTCCCTGCTTTAACTTGTTCAATGGCATTAAGCAGAATTTCGGGATCTGCATCTTTTTGCAGAAAGCCAACTGCGCCAGATTCTATCATTTGGTAGTAATAATGTTGGTCGCCATGCATGGTAAGTGCAATAATGGATGCTTCGGGGTGGCTAGAAATAATTTTTTTTGTGGCTTCTATGCCATTCATTATAGGCATGTTAATGTCCATAAGAATTACATCAGGTAGTTTTTGTAAGCAGAAATTTACCGCCTCGCTTCCATTACAAACTTCTGCAATAGTGGTTTGAGGAAGGCATTTCCCTAAAAGTAATTTCAGCCCATTTCTGAAAAGGGTGTGGTCGTCAACTATGAGAATTGTTTCGGTGTGGTTCATTTTGTTTGGTGTTTATTTCAATTGTTACCATAACTCCGTCACCGGGCTGACTCTTCAAAACAAAAAGTCCATTGATGGAGTTAATTCTGCTTTGAATGGTGTGTAAACCCATGCCAAGCGGCTCACGTTTCATGGGGCTGTCGTAGTTAAATCCCTTTCCATCATCCTGATAAAGCAATAGTATTCTGTCGTTTTCCTGATGAAGGCTGATCATAACTTTGGTTGCTTCTGCATGCTTGAGTGCGTTGTTGATAAGTTCGCAAACCGCCCTGTATAAAATTACAGAAGCGTTTTTCCCAATGCCATGCTCATCGATAATGTTGCTAACAAACTCAATTTTGAAGTCAATAGCAGGTTGTGTTTTTCCGATGAATGACCGCAAAGCAGTTACCAGGCCAAAATCTTCAAGCACTGCCGGACTTAGATTGTACGAAATTTCCCTCAGACTGCGGATGGCCTCGCTAACTGATTCGGTAATGTTTTTATGTAGCACCAGCTGGTCGGCAGTATATTTGTTGCCAACGGCCAATGTGTGCAGCGACATTTTTATCGAAGAAAGTAATGGCCCTATGCCATCATGTAGTTCATTAGCCATCCGTTTTCTTTCACGCTCTTCGGTGTTTATAATAGCACTTAGTACCTCTTTTTCAGATTTTTGTCGTATTTCTTGCATTTCAGCGATGTATTCAAATATTTTTTTCATGTAAAAAACCCCAACGACAATTAAAACGGAAATCAAAACGCCAAGCCAGTTGTTTAGCTGTGTAACACTTTCATTTTCATTTATTTTGTAATAGTCTATTAGTTCGATAAGCCGCCTGATGGCCATAACCGTAAGACCTATCGAGAGTAATATCCAGCTCGATTTGTACTTGGAGCCTTTTATCAGGCTTATCACAATAGATACAGCAACTAGCTGAAGTGCGATGGACAATATAAGTGCTATGGTAGTTAACATGTTAACGTTTTTTTAGAAACCTAGGACAAATGCCTTTCTAACGGAAACTTATTGGCTGATTTGGTGCGATAAGCGCATCCAAATACCAAACAAACAAAGATACTGAAAGTTAATGTGCTATGATATAAACGAAGCTAAACTGGTGCAAGTCGTTTGTAAAGTAATTCCCGATGTGTGAATTATAAAAAACAGATATACAGCGTGATGCACTCACTATTTGTTTGTTGGGTAGGTATAAATACACATGTAAAAATGAGTTTTTGTACAGACTTATTCAAGTGTAACTGCTCTATAAATTGCTGATTTACTGATCTAAATTTGCCGAAAAATTGTGCATTATGATAAGATTAAGACTGAAAAGAACTATTCCTTTTTTGCTAATTGCGTTTTTTATTGGTTTGCTGTGGCTCATGCCGTCGTGCCATCAAAGCAATGCTAAAAAGAATGACCCGACACGTGGGGCTATTTCCATTTCGGGTGCGTTTGCTTTGTATCCCTTAACCGTTATGTGGATTCAGGAATTTAACAAAACTTATCCCGATATACGCATTGACGTTAGCGCTGGAGGTGCTGGAAAAGGAATGGCAGATGTTCTGGCCGACATGGTTGATTTGGCTATGTTTTCGCGTGAAGTGCTTCCGATTGAAACTCAAAAAGGCGCTTGGCAGATAGCCGTTGCAAAAGATGCTGTAGTGGCGGTAATCAATGACAAGAATCCATTTGCATCAGAAATATATGCCAATGGCTTTACCAGAGAAGAGCTTATTTTATTGTATACCAGCAATAAACCTTTAAAATGGCAGGATATTTTACCTGTTGATAACACGGAGGATTTTATGCACGTCTACACACGATCAGATGCCTGTGGCGCTGCTCAAGTTTGGGCAAAGTACTTGGGTGTCAATCAGGAAAACCTAAATGGAATCGGCGTTTTTGGCGATCCTGGTATAGCCGATGCGGTGAAAAAAGATTTGTTGGGTTTTGGCTATAATAACATAGCCTATGTGTATGATATTAAAAACTTGGGCGTTAGAGCCGGTTTGGAGATAGTGCCAATCGATAAAAATGGGAATGGTATTATTGATGAAGAGGAAGATTTCTATGGTTCACTCGATGCGTTGCTGGCGGCCATACAGGACGGGCGATATCCTTCGCCACCTGCCCGCGAACTTTACTTTGTGTCCAATGGAATTCCCAAGAGTGAACAGGTAAAAACTTTCTTAAATTGGGTGCTTACTGATGGGCAGCGTTATATTGCACAAGCTGGTTATGTCCAGCTTACTGAAAGTCAGATCTCAGAGCAACTTCAAAATCTTCAGAATGCCAGCCATTAAACTAACCCGATATAGAAAATTCCGGAATCTTTTCCATCAAACGTGGATGGTTGTTGCATTGCATATTGCTTTGGCTATTCCTTTGGTGTTGATACTTGGTCTCGTGGCCAAATCAACTATGCTATTTACTCATACATCTTTTTTAAGCATATTTTTTTCCTCCGATTGGCGACCTATGTCTGGGAATTTTGGGTTCTTGCCATTCATTATTAGCTCATTGTGGATTACGGTGTTGTCACTCATTATTTCAACTCCAATCTGTTTGCTTACGGCCATGCATCTAACGCAATATGCAAAACCTGCCGTTCTGCGTTTAATGCACCCTGTTATCGATATTCTTGCGGGGATTCCTTCCGTAATTTTTGGTGTTTGGGGAATTCTTATCATTATTCCTTTTGTTGCCGATTATGTAGGCCCCTTTTTTGGAAAGCAAGTTTCGGGATACTCAATATTGGCAGGGGCTATTGTACTTTCTATAATGGTTGTTCCTTTTGTGCTCAATATGATGATCGACATGATGAAGGCAGTTCCTTTGGAGCTAAAAGAATCAGCTTATGCTCTTGGCGCGTCAAAATGGCAAACCATTAAGTTTGTTGTGGTAAAAAAAGCTTTGCCTGGTATTATTTCAGCTTGTGGGCTTGGTTTGTCGCGGGCTTTTGGCGAAACCATTGCCGTGCTGATGGTGGTAGGAAATGTGGCCAAAATCCCCTCAGGTGTTTTTCAGCCGGGTTATCCGCTGCCCGCTTTAATAGCTAATAATTATGGCGAAATGTTGAGCATACCACTCTACGATTCAGCCCTTATGTTGGCCGCGCTTATTTTGCTCGTGGTGGTGTTGGTTTTTAATGTGCTTTCGCGATGGCTTATCCTCAAAACAGAAACCTACTGATAATGAAACCTATAGTTACAGAAGAACGCGTTTTTCGGATACTGATGTTTTTATCCACGGTCTCTATTGCAACCTTATTGTTGCTAATTATTGTCAGCATCCTCTATACAGGCTTGCCCTATCTAAACATGACGATGCTTACTAGCATTCCTGAAGGTGGGTATTATTTTGGAGAATCAGGCGGAATTCTGAATGCGATAATTGGATCACTCTATTTATCGTTTGGTTCGGTTATTTTGTCTTTTGTGGCAGGTCTTCCCATTGCCTTATACATGAACGTTTATTTGGTTAAACAGCAACATCTTGTCAATTTTATCAGGTTTGTATTTGATGTTTTGTGGGGAGTTCCTTCAGTTGTGTATGGTGCTTTTGGTTTTATGGTGATGGTGTTTTTTGGCGTAAAAGCCTCACTGCTTGCAGGTATCATTACCATGAGTTTACTTATTCTGCCTATTATGGTTAGGGCGTTGGATGAGTCGTTAAAGTCTGTGCCTAGAGGACTTCTGGAGTCTGCTTTGTCTTTGGGGTCTACAAAATCTGAGATTTCTTACCGGATTTACAGCCGTGAGGCTTTCGGAGGTATTATCACAGCCATATTGTTGAGCTTTGGCCGCGCTATTGGCGATGCAGCCTCGGTTATGTTTACCACCGGCTATACCGATTATGTGCCTGAATCGTTGATGCAGCCGGCAGCTACCTTGCCATTGGCTATATTCTACCAGTTGTCGTCACCTATTCCTGAAGTTCAGGGTAGAGCTTATGCTGCAGCTACAGTGCTTATTGTTATTGTGTTGGTTGTTAGTTTGTTGTCAAGAGGTGTCGGTGCTCGGCGTCGTTAATTTAAACTGTTTTAAAATGGATGCTAAAATAATTGTCAAGGACTTAACCCTGAAAATATATGATCAGTCTGTCTTAAAAAACATAAATGTAGCCATACCAAAAAATAAAATCACGGTCATTTTGGGGCCATCGGGTTGTGGCAAAACCACTTTGCTTAAAACAATGAACCGTCTCTCTGATTTGATTCCTGGAGTACACACGAGTGGTGCGGTTTTTCTTGATGGTAAAAACATCATGAATAGCGGAATGGACTTGGTCGACATTAGGCAGAAGATGGGGCTTTTGGCGCAACGTCCTTATCCGCTGCCCATGAGTATATTCAACAACATTACTTTTGGATTGCGTATTAGTGGCCGCTGCAAAAAGAAATTTCTTCACAAACGGGTAGAGCATTATTTGAAAATGGTAAACCTATGGGATGAGGTAAAGGATAGACTGAATGATCCGGCTTCTGGTTTGTCTATCGGGCAGCAACAACGCCTTTGTTTGGCGCGTGGGTTGGCTGTCGACCCAGAAATTATACTTGCTGATGAACCAACTTCAGCCCTCGACCCTATATCTAGCCATGCCATTGAAGAAAAATTTCTGGAACTCAAAAGCCAGTATACCATCGTAATGGTGACTCATATATTGCGTCAGGCCAAACGGATGGCCGATTATATCATTTTTATGTATTTGGGCGAGGTTATCGAGTGTGGTACTCCTGATGAGTTATTTAACAACCCTGTTCATCCTTTCACCAAGTCTTACCTCAATGGTCAGTTTTATTAATGATTCAATCTGATAAGTTTATGAAAACTTTTAGTCTGTGGCGATTTTTGCTGTTGAGCTCTGTTTTTTTATTGGTTTCGGGAGTTGGGTTAGCTCAATTTGTATTTGAAGCTTCCATGCGCCCCAGAGCTGAATACCGATATGGATATAATGAGTTGGCGCAATCAGATAAAAAACCTGTTTTTACTATTTCGCAACGAACTCGATTGGGCGGTTTTTTTAGTTCCGATCGCGTTACGTTAAAAATAACCCTTCAGGATGTGCGTGTGTGGGGCGATGAAACTTTAGTGACGAGCTCAGGTGTTTTTGGCGATGCTGCAAGTATCGACCTTGCCGAAGCTTGGATGAAATTTGAAGTAACTGAAAGATTTTCTGTTACTTTAGGGCGTCAGACTCTTTCTTATGATGATGAACGTTTGTTGTCGAAAAGAAATTGGAATCAGTATGGTGTGTTTTACGATGCTGTTTTGTTGCAATATTCGACGGTCAAAACAAGTGTTAATTTTGGCGCTTCATACAATAATGCTACTGAAATGCTTTTTTTGAAGCCTTATAACCCAAAGAAAATGAAATTGTTGGGTTTTGTGCATCTCGAAAAAGAATTTCACGACTGGCTTTCGGTTTCGGTAGTAAGCATTTTCACCGGTTTTACTCCGAACGATACCTCTTTAAATGTGTATGGGAAGCTTTCTTCTGGCGTAATACTTGAATACAACAAGCAACCGTGGTATTTTATGTCAGGTTTTTATTATCAGTTTGGTAAAGATGTAAGTACGGACAATTGCTTGGTTGCTAACGCATATAACCTTAATTTTTTAGGCAGATACAAACATAGATATATTACATTGGAGTTGGGTTTATCACTTTTGTCGGGTGATAAGCTAGGTGATTTGGACAAGGGCAAAACCCATCTTTTTGATCTGCTTTATGGCGCACGTCACCGCTATTATGGGTATCTCGATTACTTTAGTAATCTTGCTGTTTCTACCGGTCGCGGCGGGCTTAATGATGCTTTTTCTACTGTGGGGGTTGCTTTGAGCAAAAAAACAAACATCTTTTTATGTGGTCATTTGCTTTATCTAAACCGTTTTCCTGAAAAGTTAAAGACAAACCCGCAGATGCAATCGGATTTGTATCTCGCCACGGAGTTTGACTTTTGGCTAAAGACTGACTTTTGGAAACAGGTGAATCTGCAATCCGGTTATTCTATCATGATGCCAGGAAGTCGCTTAAAACAATTGCAAGGAGTTTCAGGAAAAGCTCCTTTGTCATCGTGGGCATGGCTTATGCTCACGGTTTCATTGAGCAGCAGCGAGAAAGCCCTATTTGTCGAGTAAAGCTTTGAGGTCGTTGGTCAGCTTGTCTTTGCCCAGCGGTTTTGAAAGTATGGTTTTGTCTTTGTCAAGTATAAAAAGGGTGGGCGTTGCTACGATGCCGTATTTATTTACTACAGCACCTTCCCAACCATCAAGTTCACCAACATTGTGCCACATATATCCTCCCTTATTTATGGCCTGCCGAAGTTCTTCTTCCGATTCGTCGACAGAAACCGTGATCACATCAAATTCCTGACGATTGGTTTCGTCGTAAAACGATTGAAGTATGGGCAATATTTCGTCGCAATGTGGACACCAGCTTGCCCAAAACACAAGAACAGTAGTTTTGGCCTGTATTGAGTCCAAAGTTAGTTTATTTCCTTCTAAATCAGTTGTTGAGAAAGAAGGCGCTTTTTGTCCCAAAGCCAGCTTGCGGATAAATTCGAGCTTGTTGCCAAGTTTTTCTTTTCGTTCGGTGTTTTCGCAAAACTCATCCAAACGGCTACTGTTGGCAATGTGTTCAAGCCCACGCTCAAAGCCGATTCCTTCAAAACCCTTAATCAGGAAATCGACCATAAACTCGTATGTAGGTTGACTATTTCGTGCTTTGTTAAGCACAGTGTCAACGGCAATCAAAAGGTTGTCTTCTAGCGCTTCCTGGCTTTCTGCATTGAATTGGTAGAGCGACAGGTATTGTACAACCTTGGAGGTAAGAAAACTGCTGTTTATAAGCAGCGTATCGTTAAAATCAACCTGATCGAAATAATGTTGTTTTAGGTAATTATTTTCTTGTTCTTCCGAAAGGTTTAGCGGGGTGATTACAGGTTGGTCTGTTTTTATATACTTCGCGGCAAGTGTGTTGGGGTATTCTGTAATGATGTTTTCCACACGTTCGTCCAGTTGCTTTTTTAACTGCTTGTACTGGCCTGTGATAAGTTTGTAAAATGGGTCTTCATTGGGGTATTCCTTAACTAATGGTAGTAATAAATCCATTTTGTAAAGGTTTTGACCTTTTAAGAACAAGTAATCAAAATATATTAAATTTTCAACCGAACTAATTATCTGTATGTCATCCTGACCACTAAACCCTGTGGTGGTAAAGGTTATATCTTCGTTGTTGTATATCAGTTCAACCGCTTTTCCCGGCCCGTAAATGGTGATATACATACCAATGGGGTTGTCTGTCGGGACAAGTTCAAAAGTAAATGCCCCAGTTTGGTCAGTGTGGGTGGTGTCGACAAGGCTACGGTTTTCACCCGAAACACGCATGAGGTAGACTTTTTCGTTAGCTAATCCGGCAAATGAGCCGTTAATGGTATTTTTTTCTTGGGCTTTTGCTGCTGTTACCGTAAAGAGCAACAACAACACTGTAATAAATTCGCGCATGTACTTTTTTTGCCAAAATTAAAAATTCTGATTGTAGGGTAGCGCCTTTTCGTAAATTTAGTTGTATTATTGTTTTGCTTTGGCGTCATTTACTGGATTAACTTGCCGTTAACGCGCTTGACATTTTTTTATCAGAAATAACCAGCTATGGAACTCGTAAAAAGTAGTATAAATGAACATATTGGCGTTATAACGTTGAACAACGAAACTAAGCGAAATGCATTGAGCTTAGCATTATTGCAAGAGCTTTGCGAAACGCTAGACCAAATGAAAAATGAGGAGGTTCGGGCTGTAGTTATTAAAAGTAACCCTGGAGCTAAAGTCTGGTCGGCAGGTTTGGATATTGAAGAATTGCCTGAACCGGGAAAAGATCCTTTACCTTTTAACCATCCTTTGGAACGCGTTATGCGCCTGATTGAGGATTTGCCAGCTCCTGTAATCGCCATGGTTGAAGGAACTGTATGGGGAGGTGGTTGTGATATGGCGT
>CAYWNI010000002.1:0-15134 GCA_964459525.1 uncultured Lentimicrobiaceae bacterium
AATTGTAGAAGTTGAATACTGATGAATTTTATCGGAAAGTACGGTTTGCATGCCGATATAGCAACCGGGCTGAAGAATTTTCAGAATCTGATCTGTTCCTTTTACGCCCTTTTTATGAATTTTAGCTAATCCACTTTTTAGAAAGGCAATATGTGATGAGAGAGATCCCTCTTTAATAATACTCTCGCCAGCATGCATTGTTACCTCAGCACAATTATACTGCAAAATATCAATCTCTTCAGGATTGAGTACCTCAACTGCTTTCGACCTGATGGCGCAAATGCTACAATTCCCCATAAGGCAAATTTACACCTTTGTTTGTAATATATTCGTATCGACTTTGTGATTTATGTTTTATTATAAATAAAATTAGGGAACAAGTTACGTGAATCACCCAATTGATAATGGAAAATGAAAATCAAACACCATTGAATCGAATCTGAAAAGGAAAAACCCTATTTAGAAATTATAATAAATTGTATATATATTTCAATATCAATAGATTAAATCTAGAATACTTAATGAATCCGGAATTTATTTCAATTCCAAATAACATATCTATAATATTAAATATCAATACTTTATAAATTAAGTGATTAAGATCACGTTATAAAGTGATGTTTGTATCTATCTGATAAAGTGAGACAAAGCCATTTAGCGCTCATTTTGAGTAAATTACTGATAAGAAATCAATTAATTTTACCTTTGCTACGCCAATACATTGAGTTTTTTAGATATAAACACTTTTCGTATGGTGAAACAATGCCGTAAGTATGAAGACAAGAAGAGAATTTATTAAAATTTCGGCGGCAGGCGCCGGCGCAACGGCCATAGGTCTTAGCAGCATAAACATCCTTGGGCTGAACACAGCCAAGGCCTCCAACGATCTCACAGCCACCAGCGATGCCGAGATGTCATCCTATCCCACCTATTGTGAGGTTTGTTTTTGGAAATGTGCCGGATGGACATATGTCGACAAAAAGGGACAAATCAGAAAAATAATTGGCAACAAAGAAGACCCCCATTGCAACGGGAGACTTTGTCCGAGAGGCACTGGCGGTCTTGGCATGTATTATGATGAAGACAGACTAAAAACGCCGTTAATTCGCGAACAAGACAAAGACGGGAATGCCTTTTTTAGAAAAGCCAGCTGGGACGAAGCATTAGACTACACTGCAAAAAAATTAAAAGAAGTTGCCGAAGAGCATGGCCCAGAGTGCGTTGCTTTGTTTAACCACGGATCGGCAGGCAGTTATTTAGGCACTTTAATAAAAGCCTTTGGATCGCCAAATATTGCAGCACCTTCGTTTGCCCAATGTCGTGGCCCGCGCGAAACCGCCTGGATAGCCACCTTCGGCGAAGCAGTTGGCTCACCCGAACCCACCGACATCCGCGACACCGATTGTTTGGTGCTTATTGGCTCGCACTTGGGCGAAAACATGCACAACGGGCAGGTTCAAGAAATGGCTGACGCCATTGACCGGGGCGCGACTATCATTACCGTTGATCCGCGCTTAAGCACCGTTGCGAGCAAATCAAAATACTGGCTACCCATTAAACCTTCTACTGATATGGCCTTACTTCTGGCCTGGATTCATGTGGTTATTTATGAGGAAATCTACAACAAAGGTTACGTTGAACAATACACCTATGGCCTTGATTTACTGAAGGAACATGTAAAAAACATGACTCCCGAGTGGGCGTATGGAATCACAACCATTGAGCCTGAAGTGATCAGAAAAACAGCCCGTGAGATGGCCAATGCTGCACCGGCGGTAATTGTGCATCCCGGCAGGCACGTAACGTGGTATGGCGACGACACCCAACGTTTACGGGCGGTGGCCATACTAAATGCCTTGTTTGGCTCTTGGGGCAACCGGGGCGGTTTTTATTTAAAAGAAGGTGTTCATCTTCCAAATCCAAAAATACCTCCCTACCCCACTCCAAATAAAACATGGCGTGATGCCTATCCTGGAAAATTCAAGCTGGCAAGCTTGGCTTTGTCTTCTGGAATATGCGATGCTACCATTCCGACCGAAGACAGGGCTTGTTCGTTTAAAGCCTGGGTGGTGGCCGGAACCAATTTGCCGCTAACCTTGCCCAACATGAGCAACACGGTAAAGGCAATGGAAAACCTTGATTTCATGGTTGTTGTCGACACCATGCCCATGGAGGTTACTGGTTATGCCGATGTGGTGTTACCAGAATGCACCTATCTTGAACGTTACGACTTGATTAGAACATCGCCACACCGCGAACCATACATTGCTTTAAGAATGCCGGCAGTAGAGCCAAAATACGACAGCAAGCCAGCTTGGTGGATCACGAAACAACTTGCTGAAAAAATGGGTTTAGGCGATTATTTTCCTTACGATGACATCACAGACCTGCTCGACTGGCAGCTGAAACAAGTTGGATCGTCTTTGGAGGAAATGCAACGCATTGGTGTTAAAAAAATGAATCGTGAAAATGGCGGCCTTTATTTTCAGAAAGGGGAAGACATTGAATTTAACACCCCAACCGGAAAAATAGAACTGTATTCCAATGAAATTGCTGCCGAAGGCTTCGATCCCATGCCTGTTTACACACCCCACCCTGAGCCAGATCCCGGGTACTACCGACTTATCTACGGAAGAGCGCCCATGCACACGTTTAGCCGCACGGCAAACAACCACAATTTGTGGGATTTGAAAAAAGAAAATGCCGTTTGGGTAAACCCCAAAGTGGCTGAGCTGTGGGGACTGAAAAAAGACCAAGAAGTTTGGCTGAAAAACCAGGATGGCGTTATTTCATCATTCCCTATAAAGGTTAGAATTACCGAACGAATAAGGTGGGACTCTGTTTACATGGTACATGGATTTGGACATTCGGATAAAAAACTCAGACGTGCTTATGGGCGTGGAGCTAACGATACTGAACTCATTACCAAGGTTATGGTTGACCCTATTATGGGAGGAACAGGCATGCGGGGAAATTTTGTAACTTTTTTAACCGAACAACCACAAAAGGAGGCTAAATCATGAGATATGCCATGGCCATCGATACGAAAAAGTGTGTCGGCTGCAGCGACTGTGTAGTTGCCTGCCAAACAGAAAACAATGTGCCACATGGATATTGCCGCGACTGGATTGTAGAAAACGTGAGCGGAAGTTATCCTAATGTTGAGATTGAACTTAGGTCGGAACGTTGCAACCACTGCGAAAACGCACCTTGCGTTAGATGTTGCCCAACCGGAGCAAGCCATATTGTTGAAGGCGGAATTGTAATGGTAACGCATGATGAATGCATCGGGTGTGGCGCCTGCATCCAATCGTGCCCCTACGATGCGCGCTACTCACATCCGGATGGATATGTTGACAAATGCACCTTCTGCCAACACCGCCTCGAAAAAGGACAAAATACTGCATGCGTGGAGGTTTGCCCAACCAAATGCCTGTATTTTGGCGACATTGAAGACCCTTACAGCGATGTTTCGGTGGCGCTAAAAAACAGAACATGGAAGGTGCTTGCCCCTGAAGCAGGAACGAAACCTCAATTGTATTTTCTTACTTAACATAAACGCCGTAAGAACATGAAAGAAGAATTATTTATCAGCGGACGTGACATCCCGAATATCGACCCGTTTTTAAACATCTGGCATTGGCAAATACCGATCTATCTTTTCCTGGGTGGATTGGCGGCAGGCATTTTGTTTTTCGCTGGGCTGTTTTACGTGCTTGGAAAAGAAAAAGAAATGGCCACCACAGTAAAATGGGCGCCTTTTCTCGTGCCCGTGGCTCTTGTGCTAGGTTTAATCGCCCTGTTTCTCGACTTAAAACACCAATTGTATTTTTGGCGCTTATACACCACCATCCGTTTAGAATCGCCCATGTCGTGGGGTGCCTGGACATTAATGGCCGTAACTCCCTTGTCGATGATTTGGGTGGCCACTTACCTCAAAGAAGCCTTTCCGGCCTGGAGTTGGAAGTTTAATTTTGCAGAACAGATCATTGAGTTTTTTACACGAAAACGAAAAGAAATGGCCTGGGCCATGATGCTCTTGGCCGTCATACTCGGCGTATATACTGGTATTTTGTTGTCAGCCTTCAACGCCCGCCCCTTGTGGAATACGTCGATACTTGGCCCTTTATTTCTCGTGTCCGGATTATCAACAGGTCTGGCGACCATTATTTGGATGTCGAAAAGTAAAATTGAACGCCGCCTTTTAAGCCGCATCGACATTTTGCTGATTGCCATCGAGCTATTCTTGATTGTGCACCTTTTTATGGGGTTTCTGGCTGCTTCTGCCGTTCAAATCGAAGCCGCCGAGTTATTTCTGGGAGGGCAGTTCACCGTAACATTTTGGGTTTTCGTTGTTATACTAGGACTCGTCTTTCCTGCTACTTTGGAAATACTCGAACTCCGAGGCTATCATATACCTTTTTGGATACCAGCGTTTTTGATCCTTTTTGGCGGACTGGTATTTCGTTTTGTGATGGTGGAAGCTGGTCAAATTACACGTTACTTATACTAACAAAAAAAGATTATTGCTATGAATCAACTAACAAACGATTCGTCCAGTCCGAAATACATTAACCCCTATTTGGGGGGCGTATTGCTGGGACTTTTACTCCTGCTCACTTTTTATATAACAGGTAGGGGATTGGGTGCCAGCGGAGCCATAAAAAGCGCCGTAGTAACCACTGTCGACAAGGTTGCGCCCGCACATGCCGAGAGCAACACCTACATGAAATCATTTATATCTGACGATCACAGCCCCATGTACAACTGGCTGGTTTTTGAATCATTCGGAGTCTTTATTGGCGGATTATTGTCGGGAGCACTTTTTGGCAGGATTAAAAAACTGCGCATCGAAAAATCACCTAAAATCACCAATAAAACCAGGCTCATTGCTGCTGGAATTGGTGGTATTTTATTTGGTATTGGAAGTCAGTTTGGCCGGGGTTGCTCAAGTGGAGCAGCATTAGCAGGCACAGCATCCATGTCATTTGGCGGACTATTGGTTATGCTGTTCATGTTTGGCACAGGATACGTAATGGCCTATTTTTTTAGAAAACTATGGATTTAACTAATCATTAATAAGGAATATTATGGGACCTCTTATACCTCAAGGCATTATACCCATAGGATGGGATTTTGTTATTGCATTGCTTATCGGCATTGCATTTGGATTTATCCTTGAAGCCTCTGGATTTTCATCATCACGCAACATCACAGGCGTATTTTATGGATATAATTTTGTTGTGCTTCGCGTTTTCTTTACCGCCGTTGTTGTGGCCATGATAGGGCTACAGTATTTCGATTATTTCGGATGGATCGACCTCAACCAGATTTATGTGCTACCCACATTTTTGAGCCCTATGATTGTAGGCGCAGTAATAATGGGGGTTGGCTTTATTATTGGCGGATTTTGCCCCGGAACAAGCTATACAGCCATTGCCATCGGGAAAATTGATGCTATTGTTTTTACTGTCGGCTTGTTTTTAGGCATTTTTCTATTCTCCGAGTTCTTCCCTTTCTTTGAGCAGTTCTACTACGCTGATGACATGGGAAACATTACCATTGGCGAATTTTTTGGAATCTCGAACCTACTGGTCACAGTGATTTTTACAGCCATTGCTGTAATTGCATTTTATGTAACCTGGCATATTGAACAGCGGGTTAGAAAAAACTACAAAGAGTATAAATTTTAGTGCGATGAATAAGAATTTTTTCATTTTGATGGGTATGCTTCTGGTGCTCGCCGCTGGTTTGCTGCTGCTTCCCGAAAAGAATAACTCGAAACAAATGAACCCCGAAGAGCTGATGTGGGACATTGCACAGCCCACACGCTACATTACAACTGACGAGGTGGCAAAGATGGTCATTGAAAAAGACCCTTTGCTTTTGTTGGTGGACGTTCGTCCTGAAAAGGCCTATGAGGATTTTTCGCTAACGGGAGCCCTCAATGTGCCGCTCGATAGTTTTGCAGTGGGCTATGCACGCGATCGTTTGTCGTTTCCAAAACGAAATATTGTGCTGTATTCAAACGACGATTTACGTGCCGATCAGGCATGGGTGCTGGCAAAAAGAATGGGGTTTAACAATGTATATGTGCTTGCTGGTGGTTTAAATCAATGGATAAAAACCATTATTCAACCCGTAGCCCCTCCCGAAACAGCCAGTTCAGAAGAGTTTTCTCTTTATACTTTCCGTAAAGGGGCGAGTGTTTACTTTACCGGGGCTAAACTCCAGCAAGAAACAGCATCACGAGAACCGGTAAATATTATCCGAAAGAAGAAAACAAGCGCTGTTGCAGGAGGTTGTTAAAAAACAAAGGAAATAAAAATGCAAAAAAACGAACACAATTTGGTAAAAACATTGATTATTCTAGCACTTTTTATCGCGATAATCATTGTTGGTTTTGTCACACTTTCGCATCCCCATTTAAATTACAAATTGGACATGCAGCAAACGGTTGAGCTGGCACTTAGTCAGGACGGGATTGTATATCCTGCCCACTTGAAAAAAATGTTGAATAATGCGGAAAAATCGGTTGTTATAATTGACATCCGAGATGCTTACCAGTTTGGCCGGGGGCACCTGCCTGGCGCTGAAAACATAAGTGCAGTAGAGCTAATTTCTGAAGATAACTTGGAGAGGATTAGCGAATTAAATGCATCCGGTAATCAAGTGTTGATCTATGGAAACACACTGTCAGAGGCTAACGGCCCATTTATGATACTCCGCCAAATTGGCTACAACAACACTTTTGTGCTAGCTGGTGGTTATCAGCACTATCAAGCCATGAATATGCAAAATGATGGAGCAACAGACCAAAAATGCATTCCTAACGAAGCAAAATTCAATTACGCCGAGGTGGCAAAAAGCAGTGCATCTAACGACGAAAATAATACGGAAACAAAAAAGCCGGTGATTTTTGAACGCAAGAAAAAAACAAGTGCCGTAGCAGGAGGCTGCTAGCCAAGTTTACAAATGTTTTCGAGCTTTTCGCGATTCAGGATTTTGATATACCCGTTTTTATCCTCAATTACTTGATCTTCTTTAAAATCTTTCAGAATGCGTACCACACTCATCGAGCTCATGTTCGTAAATTCGGCTATGTCGTTACGCGACAAATAAACGCCGAAATTGTCTGACATAAACACTTGATCAGACAAAACCAAAAAAGCCTGTGCAATTCGGCCATGAAGTTGTTTGTGACTATTTTGTAGCTGATAATCAAACAGCTCACTGGTTTGATTGTTTATCGATTTGACGACATCCGCCGCGAAATGCCCATTTTCGGCCAATAACTTTTCAAACAAACGTATGTTAATACAACAAACCTGACAATCGGTTAACGCGGCCACAGAGAATGAAACACTGTTTTCACCAAAAATATCAGTTAACCCTATCAAATCGCCAAGCTTGTTAAAATTAATGATTGAATTCTGGTCGGAATGATCAAACTCTTTATAAACCTTTACAAAACCCTCTTTTAAAAAAAGAACGCTGGTAACAAACGAACCTTGTTTTCGGATGATTTCGCCTTTGTTAAACTTGATGTTCAACTTCGACTCACTCACAAGCTTCAGTTCTAACTCCGTTAAATTATTGAAGCAATCAGATCGATTTCTACAATCAATACAACTAAAATTTTCGGATGCTTTTAACATGCAATAAAGGCTTTTTAATCAGACTTCAAAAATAGTTAAATAATCCACAGATAAAAAATAATATGATCTGCATCATGTTTCCACCTTACGCAGAACAGTTTTCAAACTAAAGCCGGAGTACAAAACATCAATCCAGCAATTAAATTAATCTGCATGCATATCATTTTTAAAGCAGATGAGTAAACACCCCCAATTTTTGCTAGAACCGAGAAGAAGAAATAGTTTTGACATTCAAAATTTCATCATCATAAATGCTAACAATGCGTCTCAAATGAAATTAAAAAACTACCTAATCATGAGTATCACCCTTATGCTAGCATGGCTGCTGTTAAACAACAGTCTGAAAATAGAGGTGATTATAACGGGAGCTATCGTAAGTTTAATACTGCCTTGGCTGTTTTGCGGAAAATGTGAGGTATTCACCTACCTGCGCCTCACCCCCAAAGCGATGCTGTATGCAGTGCTTTTCTTTTTCACATTTTTAACAGAGCTCATCAAAGCTAACTTCGACATGGCCTACCGTGTGCTCTCCCCATCTCTTCCGATTAATCCCGGAATTGTGGAGGTGAAAACTAAATTGAAATCGAAAATTGGCAGGGTAATTTTGGCCGACTCAATTACACTAACGCCAGGAACTTTTACGCTTGATTTAAAAGGCGATTCTATGTTTATCCACTGGGTAGATGTAAAATCGACCGATCTTGAAAAAAACACCCAGCTCATCGTAAATAAATTTGAAAAATATCTGGAGGTAATGTATGGCTAACACACTTATATTCATAGCTATATCAATAACTTTATTAAGTCTGTTGATTTCCCTGTACCGGTTTGTTGCAGGCCCTGAAAAAACAAATAGGATAATAGCATTCGATGTCATGTCGGTTTCAACCATTGCACTTATCGCCTTTATATCTGTTGTAAACAAACGAATTATTTATTTGGATGTGGCCTTAATTTACGGCATTCTGGGATTTATCGGAGTGCTAATTATTGCCCGCTATATTGAAAGAGGATTATAAAACCAAACACCATGACAGAAAACAATTGGAATGAAATAATCGGAGGCATTATTGCTATTGGCGGGTCACTGTTTCTTTTGTTAGGATCTGTCGGGCTCGTACGCATGCCCGATGCCTACAACCGAATTCAAGCTGGCACCAAAGCCTCTACACTAGGAACTATTCTTTCGCTTGTGGGAGTATTATTTTTTGTGCCCGGCTGGTTTGGTAAACTCATCCTGTTAATACTCTTCGTGTTGATCACAAATCCAGTTTCATCGCATGTACTGGCGCGGGCAGCTTATTACACCAAAGTACCGCTCTCCGAAAAAACAAAAGTGGATAAGCTCAAAGAAACACTGGAGGTTGAGGAGTCGCGTAAAGCAAACCTGAAAAAAGTACGCACACAAAAAGAGGAGGAATAATTATGTTTATTGCTATTGCTATCATCTTAGCTATTGTGAGTATTGTCGGAGCCATAATGGCTATACATCACAAAAAACTTTCGGTTGCCATCATTGCCTCCGGGCTGGTGAGCCTTACAGCTTCGGTTATGTTTTTATTACTGGCAGCACCCGATGTAGCCCTTACCGAAGCTTCGATCGGAAGTGGGTTGACAACCATTATTTTCTTTTATACACTGAACAAAATACGACACAGCCATGATTAAAAAAATACTCATTGCAGGTTTGCTGGCGGCCGTAGCTTTTATGTTTTACGGGTTATTGGTTTCGTATAATGGCAACGAAACCCTCAACAAATTGGGCGGCTATTACGCTCAAAACGGTGCCCAAGAGGTAGGCGCTACCAACCTTGTATCGGCCATCGTGGTAACTTACCGTGGACTCGACACATTGGGAGAAGTAACTATTCTGTTTTTGGCCGCAGCCATTATCAGTTTTGTGTTAAAGCTTAAAAAAGAAGAGGTGGCAAAAGCACGGCCCGTGCGCGAAACCAGCGAGCTGCTTTCATCGGCTTCACAAGTTATCGTTCCTGTAATATTTCTGGTGGGTATATACATCTTTATAAACGGGCACTTAACTCCTGGTGGCGGTTTTCAAGGAGGCGCGGTTATAGCTTCCGGCGTTTTGCTGATGCTGCTCGCCAACCCAACCATGCAAATCAGCCATAAAATTGTGGCAACCATCGAGAGTATATCGGGAATAGCTTTTGTTATAGTCGGCGTGCTAGGCATTGTGCTTGCAGGCGGCTTTTTAGACAATAGTATACTACCACTCGGCCAGTTGGGGGAATTACTAAGTGCCGGCGCCATTCCACTTATCTACACCTTTATAGGATTAAAAGTAGGCTCAGAGCTTTCTAATATCATTGGAACAATTTCATACAATCAAAACGAAAAACCTAACTGATCATGGAATATATCATCATCATCACAGGATTCTTGCTGGTTCTGATCGGACTTTGGGGAATTCTTAGCCAAAAAAACCTGATCAAAATTATACTTGGATTTACCATATTCAACACGGGAATAAACATTGTAATGGTTTCCATAGGCTATGTAAAAGGCAAAACAGCACCTATACTGGATGTGATTTCGCCCGAAGAAGCCCTGACAAGCATTGTCGATCCTGTGCCACAGGCTTTGGTACTTACCGCTATTGTGATCGGATTGGGTGTTACAGCCTTAATGCTGGTTTACGCTCTCAAACTGTATCAAGACAAAAAATCACTGGATATCAACAATTTTAAAGATTTAAAATGGTAGCACCTATATACATTATTGTAGCCGCTTTGGGTCTGGCGTTTTTGCTTGGACTGCTCAAAAGCTCATCAACGCGTCTCGGAAGTTTTATCATGCTCGCCGCGCTGGCGTTTATCACCTTTGTTTCAGGACAGTGGTTGTATGAATTTCTGTTGAATGGCCGTGCCACCGAAATGATTTTCACAGCCGGATTTAAGCCCCCGTTCTCGATCAACCTACAAATGGGCTTGCACGAAGCAATGCTTACCACCATGATAAATGCAGTTGGCTTCTTAAGTGGTATTTACCTACTCGACACATTGAAAAAAACAGGCATCAACAGCATGACCGTTCTCTTGGTATTTGTAATGAGCCTGAATGTTATCGTGATGACCCGCGATATTTTCAACCTGTTTGTTTTTCTTGAAATCAGCAGCATCGCCACAGCGGGTCTTATTTTGCTTAGCAGCAAAGGAAATGCTTTCCAGGCCGGTATGAAATACCTTATAGCTACGGGCATCATTTCCGGATTGTTCCTTATAGGCATCATATTTGCCTACCTCTATGCCGGATCTTTAAACATCGACGACCTGCTCTCTGCCAACCTGATGAGCGTAAAAGGAGGTGCCATAGCCGTATTTATCATTTATGTGTCGGTAATTCTTGAACTCAAACCATTTCCAGCAAACGGCTGGGGAATTGATGTATATACCGCAGCCAAGCCCGGATTCAGCGCGCTTATTTCAGCCGGCACAGCTTCGGCAACACTTTATGTAACATACAAACTGCTGCCTTTGGGTGGAGATTTTTGGTTACCATACTTTACCATAATCGGCGCTATCACTTTCGTGGGATCCAACCTTATGGGCACTCGACAGGATAATCCCAACCGACTACTGGGTTATTCGTCGATAAGTCAGGTTGGTTTGTTATTCATGGTGCTGGGTTTGAGCAAACAGCTGGGCGACAACACCATGCTTATTGCCTTTAGTATTTTAATCAGTCATTACGCTGCCAAAGCGGGCTTGTTCTGGCTTTCTGGTATCGTAAAAGCGAAAAAATTGGCTGGGTGGTCGGCCTTACGCAAACAGCCGTTCATGTTATTTCTTTTCGGAACTTTTATTTTCGCACTCATCGGATTTCCTCCATTCCCCTCCTTTTTTGGAAAATGGCAGCTTATCATGGAACTGGCTACACAAGAAAACTATTTGTGGATGACTTTGATTTTAACAGGCTCGTTTATTGAAGCCATTTACCTGTTCAAATGGCTCGGCTACGCTATCAAGCTTGAAGTTCCTGCCAAAGCTGAAATAAAATTTCAATGGAATAAATACCTGCCTGTTTATCTGATGGCACTTTTACTGTATACTGTTGGGTTATACATTACCCCTATGATCGAAGGAGGCGCATACATTAACTTTATTCCATTACTGTTTGTATTGGTGTTGTTTGCCATCGACTTTTTATCGGTTTATATCAAGAACACCGTTGCTATTGGAGGGATAATCTATTACATGATAAACCTTTTTCCACAGCTCGAAAATGATTTAATGCGACAAATTTTTGCTGGTATTTTCCTTGGAGGCGCAGTCCTTACGCTGATGGCGGGCTACAACAAAAAAGGAACACGCCAAGGATTTTACCCCATGGCCATGATGATGTTTGCTGGCTTGGTAGGACTTATTGAAGCCAACTCAATGCTTGAGTTTTTCTTTAGTTGGGAAATCATGACTGCCGGCTCCTACTTTCTGATCATCCGCGGAAAACGCTCCATGCCACATGGATACAGTTACATGCTCTTTAGTATTGGAGGTGCCTACGCCATTCTTTTTGGATTCGCGTTGGCTTACGCCTCAGGACTTGACTCAACCATTGCAGCATTAGGAAACATTACACAGCTTACCACCCTAGCTTACACACTTTTAGCCGTTGGCTTCATGACCAAAACAGCTTCTCTTGGACTACACATCTGGCTTCCAGGTGCTCATGGCGAGGCCGAAAGCGATGTTTCACCCATGGTTAGCGCCATCTTGCTCAAAGCCGGAGTTTTTGGATTAATGCTACTGTTTTTATACATGGGAACCGCCACCGAGGGCGCTGGCAAGCTGCTTTACGTGCTTGGCTGGGTAGGTGCACTAACCACGCTTGTTGGTAATTTAGGAGCTGTTTTTCAAGAAGATGCCAAACGTCTACTGGCATACTCCAGCATCGGACAACTTGGATATATCCTATTCGCTATCAGTATTATGACGCAATTGGGCTGGCTGGCTGGCTTTACCTATACCATAAACCACTTTATGTTTAAAGCCATTCTCTTTCTGGTGATTGGTGGAATAGTTGTTAAACTTGGCACGCACAACATGTATGAGATGGGCGGCATGATCAAGAAAATGCCGTTTTCGTTTATCGCTGTTTTAATCTCCATCATTGTTATTGGTGGTATCCCACCATTGTCTGGTTTTGCCGGGAAATGGCTTTTTTACCATGCGATTATTCAAAAAGGGTGGTATTTTCAGGGGGCGCTTATCTTTTTCGCGGGTATCATAGCCTTTCTCTATCTTTTCAAACTCATTCATTCGGTATTCCTCGGACAACTCAAAGACAATCACCGAAACATGAAAGAGATTAGTCCATGGATTTTGATCCCATCTTACATACTCATTATCGGCATCATGATATTCTCGGCTTTCCCGCAAAAAATACTACAGCCTATCGGCGATATGCTTTCGGTTTATTTTCCAGAAAGCTTGCACTGGGAAGGAACCAAAGCTTATACAAGTTTGGGCTACTGGGACGGCACAACCATTATGATTGTGGTTATGACAGCCTTTGCTTTACTGTTAGGATGGCTGGTACTGATGAGTAAAAAAATCAAGAAAGTGGGGCAATTTAATATTGTATATGCAGCAGAACGACCATTCCGCCCCGAAACTACCCATGTATCCTATAACATTTATGCTGGTTACAAAAAAGCTTTGGGCTTCCTGGTAACGCCTGTTGTGGAAATATTCTGGGCGGGTATGAGTGCTTTGGTACTTGATTTCGCCGGCTGGCTAAGAAGAATATATAGCGGAAACATGCAAAACTATGCCCTGCATGTGGTTCTGTTTATTGTAGTGTTTTACTTAATTGCATTAGGAGGATTATAAATGGACTATAGCATCACAAAATTTCTTTGGACTCTGTTGGGGTTATTTATCACGCTCAACTGGGGCATGTTAATGAGTTCAACCATGCGGAGAATTGGCGCACGGGTATCTGGTCGTATTGGCATACCTTGGTATCAGCCATGGATTGATTTAACCAAACTTTATTCGTTAAAAACACAGGTAAGCCATGGCGCCATGTTTTTTCTCGGACCAGTTTTCAGGCTCATGGGAGGTGTTGGGATTTTCTTGTTCCTTCCTATGATTTATGGCTCCGAACATTGGTCGAATTATTCATTTTCTGGCGACCTGATCTTAATACTATACTTCCAGTTTTTCGGCATGCTGGGCATGGCTCTCGGTGCTGGCGAAGGCGGCCATCCGCATTCAGCTATCGGAATCAGCCGTGGCTTATCTCAGTTTACAACCATTGAAGTGCCCATGACATTGGCTGTTATTTCGATCGCCATTCAATACCAAACACTCTCGATATCTGATATTGTAGCTGCACAACAAGGTGGTTTCACCACGTGGACGCTGTGGACAAATCCGCTGGCAACTGGTGCTGCCATGCTTTCATTGCTTGGCATGTTCCAGCACTCACCCTTTAACTTGGTTAAAGCCCCCAACGAAATTCCTATTGGCCCACCAACCGAGTACCATGGCGTATTTTTGGGTGTACTGCGCACCAACGGAGCTATTTTGCACGTGGCCGAGGCCGCCCTATTTATGAACCTATTTTTTGGCGGTGCTACCAGCTGGGTAGAGCTGATAATAAAAACATTCTTAATCTATTTCTGGTCATTTTTTGTAGGAACAGTATTTCCACGATTCAGAATCGAGCAAAGCGTACGCTGGTTTTTAAAGGTTCCTACAATTCTTGGAATTTTAGCCATTATCATCTTTTTATAACATGGAAAAAGAAAATAAAAATATACCGACAGTGAAAACCAAAACATTCATTGATCCGGAAAACGAAAAGAGAACTGTAACGGCACCTGACGGGAGTATTATTGAAATTGACCCAATAAACGACTATTTCTGTCAGGATCGCCCAGAAGAGTATAAAGTAAGGTCGGGAGCTGTTGAGAAGTTCTTAAACTGGGCTCGTGCCGAAAGTCTTTGGGTACTTGGTTTTGGAACCGGATGTGGTTCTATCGAAATACCACCTCTGGTAACTCCACGCTTCGATATGTACCGCTATGGCGTGCAAATGCGGCCTACCCCCCGGCAATCAAATGTCTTTATAATCTCAGGTTACCTTTCGGTAAAAACCTTGAAACGGGCCATACGCAGCTACGAGCAAATGCCGAGCCCAAAATACATTATTGCTCTGGGAAGTTGCACCATCAACGGCGGCATGTACTGGGACAGTTACAACACCATCAACCGCCTCGATCGTTATATGCCTGTAGATGTTTACATAGCAGGTTGCATGCCTCGTCCCGAAGCTTTATTGGCCGGATTTGTAAAGCTAAAAGAATTGATTAAAGCCGGGAAAGCCGAAAAAGCGAATGAGTATGTTCGCAATTTAGATTGGTACAAAGCCAATCAGAAAAAAATTATAAAAGACTGGAACATGCCAGACTACAACTGGTAAAAAATCGAAGATCATGCAACAAATTATCCA
>CAYWNI010000002.1:15144-29610 GCA_964459525.1 uncultured Lentimicrobiaceae bacterium
AATCCAGATTTGCTGTTTCAGCTACGGAAACCCGACGCAAAACCCTGTGCTTTGTAACCGTGCCAAAAAATCAGGCCATCTCGTTGGTTACTTGGCTACGCGACTACCATGGCTATACCGCCCTCACCTTGCTCACGGCTGTCGACTGGATTGAGGAAGGCAACTTTCAGCTTACCTACCTACTCAACAACCCGACCAATTTTACTGAAATTGGCGTGCGCACCATGGTTGAACGGGAAAATGCCACCATGGAAAGTGCCCATCATTTGTGGGAAAGCATCCAAACTTATCAGCGTGAGCTCAAAGAAATGTTTGGTATTGATTTCCCCGGAAGCCCACGTGTTGATGAAGATTTTATCCTCGAAGGCTGGACTGACTTACCTCCTTACCGAAGGGATTTCGACACCAAAAAATACTCTGAAGAAACATTCTTCCCTCGTCCGGGACGTGAAACCAATGATCCGGCTGAGTACATGAAATCAAAACTTTTTCCAAACGACTAATTCACCCTGGGATGGACATAAAAAAAATATTTCAACTGAATAGCGACCGAACTTCTTATCCTGAAATTGGTGAAGATGGCAAACCTATTATCGACCTAAACAGCCACAAGTATTTAAAAATGTGGCAAGGGCCTCAACACCCTGGTGTTACCGGAAACATGTCGCTTGAGTTAACCGTTTGTGGCGACGAAATTGTTGAATCGAAAACCCATGTGGGCTATCTGCATCGTGGTTTTGAGAAACTAATGGAGCGTAGGAAGTTTATCCAATGTTTTCCAACCTGTATACGCATGTGCGTTGCTGAACCTGATCCAAACGAATATCTACTGGCCAGTTGTGTTGAAGAACTCTCCGGTATTGAAGTTCCTGAAATGGCACAATGGCTCAGAACGCTGGTACTCGAAATGGCTCGCTTGCAGGTGCTGCTGCGCGCTGTTCCCGGTCAGGGAGGAACTTTTGCGCTTGGACTAGGCTATCAATGGGGAAATTACATCCGCGACCTCATCTTGGATCGTTTCGAGGAACTGACGGGTGGCAGGGTTTACCACATGTATATTCTACCCGGTGGTGTACGCGGTTTGCTTCCTGACGGGTTTAAAAAACGCATGGAAGAAAACCTGAAACTTGCCGATGAATTTGTTAAAAGCATCGACGATCTGATGTATAGCAACAGCGTTTTTAAACAAAGAGCTAAAGGTCTGGCCATTATCCCTAAGGAATACATTGATAAATATGGCGTATACGGCCCTACTGCCAGAGCTGCCGGTGTTATGCGTGATGTGCGCAAAACCAATCCATATTTAAAGTATCCTGAACTCGACTTTGAGCCCTATACCACAACAGATAGTGATGTGTTTGCTCGCAGCAGAGTTAGGTGGCACGATTTACAAACCACCATCGATCTTATCCGCCAAATCATGGCGAAGATGCCGGAAAAAGGTGAAATCAAAGCGCCGACACCAAACGTGCTGCACTGGAAAATTCCAAAGGGTGAGACCTATGTAAAATGTGAGAGCTCGCGTGGCGAATATGGTATGTACATGGTTACCGATGGAAGTGATATGCCACGTCGTGTAAACCTGAAAGGGCCAAGCTATACCCATGCCAATGTGCTACTCGAAAAACTGCTTATCAACGCCAACATAGCCGATACAGCAGCAATTATGGTTTCGCTGGCTACCTGTCCGCCCGAGATTGAAAGATAAAGCCTAAGCAATGATGTACTTCGATAACAATAAATAACATGAGCCTTAAAGATATATTAACGCCGTTTACCGCTTGGAAAAGAGTAGCCAGAACACCTGTTACCGTCCGCGACCCATTTAACGATAGACCGGGAGCAGACAGATACCGTGGCTTTCACAAAAATGACGTAGACGCTTGCATCGGCTGCGGAACTTGCGAAGCCATCTGTGAAAACGAAGCCATTGACCTCGTTCCGTTTAAAGACCCCGTAAGCGGCGACAGTGGACTTAGACCCAGAATTGACTACGGTAGATGTTGTTGGTGTGCGCTTTGTGTAGATGTGTGCACCACAAACTCGCTTACCCTTTCAAACGAATATACCTGGATAGCCACAGATCCCGAAGAATATCGATATACGCCAGGCGTAGATGAAAAATCATGGGATAAAAACGAAAAAGGGTGGAAAAAACCCGAAGGGGATTATGAGTTCTACGGCCTAAACCGTGTCTCAATGGAGCATCTCCATCCTGAAGACAGAAACAATTCTTTCATCGAAATGGTTACCGGTTACTCCAAAGAACAGGCCATAGCTGAAGCCGACAGATGTGTCGAATGTGGAATCTGTATTGCAACATGCCCTGCCCACATGGGCATACCTGAGTATATAAAGGCAGTTCGGAATGATGATATGGAAGAGGGTATGCGCGTACTTTACGAAACCAATCCGCTTCCTGAAATTTGTGGGCGTATTTGCACACACAAGTGTGAAACAGTTTGCTCTATTGGCCACAAAGGCGATCCATTGTCGATACGCTGGCTAAAACGCTATATCGCCGACCAGATTCCTTCTGGCAACTACAAGGAAATATTGAACACCAATAACCTCGAAGTAAACGACCAAAAAGTTGCCATCATCGGGGCAGGACCAGCAGGTCTTTCTGCGGCGCACTATTTGCGCCTCATGGGCTATCAAGTTACCATTTTCGAGCAATATGCCCAAGCTGGTGGCATGATGCGCTATGGCATTCCGGAATACAGGCTTCCCTACGATTCCATCGACAAAGACATCGATTACATCCTTTCACTAGGCGTTGAAATCAAATACAACACACGTATCGGCGATAAAATTACCCTTGACAAACTGGGTAAAGATTTTGATGCGGTATTTGCCGGAACAGGTTTACATCTTGGCCGTGGCACAGGAATCCCAGGTTCGGACAATGAACATGTTTATTACTCAACTGATTTGCTCAGAAAAATAACTGCCGGCGAAACAATCGAAGTGGCTGATTCAATTGTGGTAATTGGTGGCGGAAACGTGGCCATGGACATCACCCGCTCGCTGGCTCGCCTTCAAATGCAAAAATTTGGCAAAGTAAATGTGATAGCAACCTCACTCGAAAATGAAGAAAACATGCCTGCCGACCGTGAAGAAGTTGTAGAAGCACGCGAAGAAGGCGCTATCATCCATCCAGGCTGGGCTCCTCAATCAGTCGAAATCGAAAAAGGTGTTCCAAAAGGATTGCATGTGGTTAAATGTAACTCGCTGTTCGACGAAACAGGTCGTTTTAACCCACAGTGCAGCATGGACATCAAAGAATATTGGCCCGGAAAAATGATCGTTCAGTCGATTGGTCAGGGCATGGACTTAAAATACTTGACTGAAGAATTCAAAGAAAACATCAAATTCGGCCCAAGAGGTCGTGTTGAAACCGACGAATATTTCCAAACAGGTGTTAAGTGGTTTTTCATGGGTGGCGACATCATTGAAGGCCCCGACGTAATTCACGGCATCGCCAACGGACACAAAGCTGCCGTGGGAATCGACCGCTACATTCAGGAAAAAATATCATCTAAATAACTAACTAGAAACAATACCTACGAACATGGCCGATATATCAACAACCTACATGGGCTTATCGCTTAAAAGCCCCGTAATTGCAGGTAGCTCACCGCTTACCGACAACATAAAATCAATAAAAAAACTTGCCGATGCAGGCGTTGGCGCAGTGGTTTTAAAGTCTCTTTTCGAGGAACAAATAATGATGGATGTTGATGCCCTTCAGGTGAACAATATGCATGGCTCTTACGATCACGTAGAAAATCTGGCTTCGTATTTCACCAAACAGAAATCAATTAACGAATACCTCGCTCTCATCCAAGAAGCAAAAAAATCCGTTGATATACCAATCATTGCCAGCATTAACTGCCTAAGTCCGGGCGAATGGGTTGATTTTGCCAAAAAAATTGAGGCGGCAGGAGCAGATGCACTGGAGCTCAATATTTTTCTAATGCCCGCAGCACTGGAATTTACAGGTACCGATTACGAAAAAACCTATTTCGATGTTATCGATCAGGTTACCAAAAAAATAAATATCCCAATAGCCATTAAATTAGGTAGTTATTTTTCTGGAATGGCTAATTTTCTGCACCGGCTTAGCCAAACAGGAATCAGCGGTATGGTTCTGTTCAACAGGTTTTACGATGCTGATATTGATGTAGAAGAACAAAAACTAACCAACCGTTCATACAACAGCCAAGCTGGTGATAACAGCAATGTGTTGCGGTGGATTGGTATTCTCTCTCCCCACGTATCTTGCGATCTGGCATCTTCCACAGGAATCGTAAATGGCGATAGCGTAATTAAAAACATGCTTGTTGGAGCCAAAGCAACACAGGTGGTTTCGGCCTTACTAACCCATGGCGCAGGCGAAGTAACCAAAATGAACCAGCGTTTAGCTGCCTGGATGGATGAAAAAGAATATGCTCAAACATCAGATTTCATTGGCAAACTCAATCAAAAACAGGTTAGAAAACCAATACTTTTCGAACGGACACAGTTTCTGAAATATTTCTCTAACCTCGACTATGTATCACCTAAATAACTAAAGACATGCTGGCTCCAAAAATTGGTAAAAAAAAGCCAGCGTGTTATAACAGTGGTTGAAAAATCATCTGTATGATACCGTGAAAAAACTCAACGAAGCAAATAACGGTGCAGCATTGGTAATAAATGAGAAGGATCAACTGGTTGATATTATCTCAGAAAGAGACATTCTTTACAAATGGAAAGGCAATCGAGGGCATCAACCTGAAGGCCGATTTAATGACCTAAGCTGACGCTAAAAGTTTACCCGTTTTTCGACACAGTTACCAAACGCTGGTAATCAACTATCCGGATAGATTTTCCGGAAATCTCGATGATTCCATCTTTTCTAAACTCGGATAGTGTTCTGATGGTGTTTTCAGTAGTCATGGTAATCATCTCGCCTACTTCGCGTCTGGTGATGGGCATTTTAAACTCATGTTTCATAAAAATACGATCGGCAAGCAGCAACAACACATAAGCAACCCTTCCACGCACTTGTTTCTGGTTAAGTTCAAATTGGATGTTAATGATATCTTCAGAAATTTTACTGATCCGGTTTAACAAATTAAGCGAAAAAGCCGGATTGGTTTTTATCACGCTTTTTATGGCATTAAGTTTAATGTCACAAATTTGGGTTTCTTCTAATGCCGCTACCGAATAATTATAGGTTGCTCCGGAAAAAACACTCAATAAACTAATGAAGTCACCCGGGCGACTAATCCCTAAAATATGGTCTTTGCCATATTTATCAGTGCGGTAAATCTTAACTAAACCTCTACGGAGATACATGAATGACTGAACCTTTTGTCCCTCCTTGCGAAGCACCTCACCCTTTTCAAATGCGAGTTCAGTTCTCGATTCATCAATTATTCGGTGTTCAGCCTCATCGAGCTTGTCAAATAACAATTTCCTATAAATACAGGTATTGCAAGATTCTATTTCATGCGTTGTTTTCATCAGTTGCGCTTCAGTTGGTTATAAAAATTGTAACGAAAACTTTTTCATTATCTATCAAAAGTATGCTTTTTTTCATGTGCTCACACATATTTTTATGAATAATTTTACAATTCTCTTCGCACAGCCTTTTTTTTCACCTGCAGTAAAACCAACTATCTTTTTATCACAGGTTGGATATTATCAGGTTTTACTAATTTTGACCTTTTGTAATATACATGGAAGAGATTAAAAACAAGGGTGATAAAAAACCAGAAAAAGTAATGACCTTTTGGAGTCACCTGGAAGAGTTACGCTGGCATATATTTCGTTCACTTATTGCCATTGTTGCAATTGCTGTTGTGGCTTTTATGAACAGGTCATTTGTTTTCGATGTAGTCATTCTTGGGCCAAGTTCTTCGGAATTCATCACCAACCAGCTGCTTTGTAAGGCAGGCCAATGGTTAAACATTGATGCCTTATGCATTAAAAACATGCAGCTTACCATCATTAATATCAACATGTCAGGGCAATTTCTCACCCACATGTATATTAGCATGGTAACAGGATTTATTCTCGCATTCCCCTATATAGTTTGGGAAATTTGGCGTTTTATCAGTCCGGCTTTGCTCGAAAAAGAACGGAAATATTCTACGGGTGGTGTAATTATTAGCTCGCTGCTGTTTTTAAGTGGAGTGCTTTTTAGTTACTTTCTGATTGTTCCGCTAACAATCAATTTTCTAGGTACTTACCAGGTAAGCCCTGATGTTTACAACCAGATTTCTCTGTCCTCTTACATCAGCACTGTGGTGTCGGTTACTTTTGCCGTTGGGGTTTCGTTTGAGTTGCCAATCGTGGTGTTTTTCCTTACAAAAATCGGGTTAATTACACCTGAATTCCTGAAAAAGAACAGAAAATACATGTATGTAATCCTGCTGATTGTGTCCGCCATTATAACGCCTCCTGACATGTTCAGTCAGATTTTGGTGGTATTTCCGCTGATTGGCTTATACGAATTTTCGATCGCAGTATCAAAAAGTGTTTATAAAAAAATACAGATACCTGTAAATTAATGTGTTGACATTCACGAAAGCTCAACAGCAACTCCTTCATCCTGTATTAACCAATCGGGCGATCCTGTTATAAACCCAAATGCCAGTGTATAAAATTTTTCGGCGGCCTCTACATGCACCCAATGTGAAGCGCCTTCGATGGTAACGATTTCGGCATTGGGAAAGTTGTACCTGATTTGCTCGTAGTCGGAAGTGAGAATATAATCGGATGCTCCACCGCGAATAAACAAAGTCGGATTGTTAAATTTGTTGATCGTGTCGATTCCGTCAAACATTTTATCCAAATTAGGCTCAATTCCATCAATATTTAGCTGCCACTCAAATTGGTTATCCTCTGTGCGTCGCAAGTTTTTCATGATAAATTGCCGGATTCTGGCCTCCCTGATCAGTGGTTTCACCTGATCTTCAACATCTTGACGTGTATCCACTTTAGAAAAATCAACAGCTTTCATGGCCGATATAATGGCTTTGTGGTTGTCGCGCGGACCATACGATTTCAAGGTTATATCCACAATCAAAAGTCGTTTAATAAGATGTGGGTTTTCGAGCGCAAAACGCATGGCTACCTTCCCTCCCATTGAATGACCAATGATAATCGGGTTTTCCAGACCATGTTCGTCGAGAAAATCAAACAAGTCATCGGTTAAAGCCAGATAATTAAAGTTCTGGCTATGTCCTGATTGCCCATGATTGCGTTGATCGGGAACCCAAACATCGAAATCTTCCATTGCCAATCGGCGGGCAAACGACACCCAATTATCCGACACGCCAAATAAGCCATGAAGAATAACGATTGGCTGATGTCCTGGGGTGCCATAGCGGCGGTAAAACAATTGCATATTTTTTCTAAAATTTTACACTAAAAAATTCCTAAATTAAACCGTTAATTATCTGACAGTTGGCGGAGATAAAGCTGTATAGTATTTTCTAAACCGTAATACAAAGCATCGCAAACAAGGGCATGTCCTATTGAAACTTCATCGATCCAAGGGATTTGAGTTTTAAAGAATTTCAGGTTTTCAAGGCTCAGATCATGGCCTGCATTTAGGCCAATACCCAAATCGTGCGCAACACGGGCTGAACGAATAAAAGAAGCAATGGCTTTTTCCCTATTTTTAGTGTAATTTGATGCATAGCTTTCGGTATACAATTCAATGCGGTCGGCACCAGTGGCCTTAGCACCTTCCACCAATTTCTCATCAGGATCAACAAAAATAGAAGTTCTAATGCCAGCCTCCTTAAATCGAGCGATGATATCGATAAGAAACGAGCGGTGCGTTAGCGTGTCCCAACCATGATCGGAAGTGAGTTGGGTTGGATCGTCGGGCACGAGAGTTACCTGTGCAGGTTTTGCAGCCAACACCAACTCGATAAACTGAGGTGTCGGATTGCCTTCAATGTTGAACTCCGTCGACAAAAGCGGTTTGAGAGCAAAAACGTCGCTATACCTGATATGGCGCTCATCGGGTCGTGGATGAACTGTAATACCCTGAGCGCCAAAACGCTCACAATCTAGCGCCACTTCAGTTAAGTCGGGCTGATTGCCTCCTCGGGCATTGCGCAGGGTGGCAATTTTATTAATATTTACACTTAACTTTGTCATTTGAGTTAGTTTTGTGCAAAATTAATAAATTGCACGCCAAAACTGTTATTATATGCGACTTGTTATTCAACGTGTCTCGAAAGCTTCGGTAATTATCGACAAAACAACCCATTCTTCTATCAATCAAGGAATGCTTATCCTTATCGGAGTAGAACCCGACGACAGCATTGAGGATATTGAATGGTTAGCTGGAAAAGCCTCGCGGCTGCGTATTTTCAACGACGAAAATGGAATAATGAATGATAGCATTGTTGACAAGGGTGGGGAATTCTTGGTAGTAAGTCAGTTTACCCTGCACGCCAGCACAAAAAAAGGAAATAGACCCTCCTACATCAAAGCCGCACCTCCTGCCTTGGCAGAAAATCTATATCAGAAATTTATCGAAGTGCTCGAAAAAACATCAGGGCTTTCCGTTAAAACAGGGGTATTTGGAGCGATGATGGAAATTGAACTCGTGAATAACGGACCTGTAACCATCATCATCGACACAAAAAACAAAGAGTAAAGAGAAAAAGCTACTTTCGGTTATTTCTTCGCCGTTCTTTCTCCTTTTCGGTCAAATACTCTTCAATGGCCATGGTCATGCTAGGAGCTGTTTGTGTTGGGGCTGGAATGTCTAACCTTAAACCTGCACCTACAACGGCGTTAGCTGTGGCAGTGCCAAAAGCAGCAATCAGTTGTTCGCCTTGCACATAATCAGGAAAGTTGGTTTCGAGCGACTTAATTCCAGCAGGACTGAAAAAAATAAGCAACTCATAATCAGCCAAAGAAACGTGCGATAGATTTGCTGCAACAGTTCTATAAATAACCGCATTAGAATATTTTACATCCGATTTGTTGAGCATGTCAATCATCGATGTTTTTTGAATATCAGAGGATGGAAGCAAAAAAACCTCCTCAGGATGTTTGGTAATCACCTCAAGTAGCTCAGGAAAAGTCTGCTTGCCATAAAAGATTTTCCGTTTCCGGTACTGGACATACTTTTGCAGATAATAAGCAGTAGATTCAGAAATACAAAAATATTTCAACGAATCAGGTATGTCGAAACGAAGTTCTTTGGCCATTCTAAAAAAATGATCCACCGCATGACGGCTTGTAAGAATAATTGCTGAATGGCCGCTAAAAGTACCTTTAGCCCGTCTGAAATCCTGAGCAGAAACGCCTTCTACTTTAATGAATTTTTCGAAAACAATGTTTAATCCGAATTTGTTACAAAGCTCACCGTACGGCGACTTCTCCAAATCCACGGGCTGTGGTTGAGAAACCAGAATGTTTTTAATTTTCAATTTTCTCCAATCTTTTGGTTCCTAAAATATTAATCTTCAAGCGAAAAAGTATCTTGACTTAAACATAACTCCCCGAAAACAGGAGTTTTAAAATGACTATCACAGGTACTATTTCGAGGGCGCAAAGGTACAAAATAAAATGAAATGCGGAAAACCTTGTGCTTCGGATGCCTATCGAAATTGTCTGTATCCACCTAAAAACCTGTAAACCAACTACCGTTATTAAAGCAGCAGGAAGAAATATTTGCTCATTCGAGAGCATGGCCAATAACAGCAGTGGGAGCACCAAAATACCGGAAAGTTGTCTAATTCCTTTATCAAGCATGGACTGCTGTTGTGCTATAGTATCTGTTATAAACACAAATGCTAAAAAGGAAATACCTATTTTTCGATAGACCCAATAGGCAAAATAAACAGTCAATACCTGAAGAAACAATGTGTTTCCTTGAATTACAGGAAAAGTGTAACTATAGAATCTTATGGAAAACAAATAAGTTAGCAACGAAATAGAAAACAAATAATTGAGCAGAAAGAAAAAATCGATAGCTAGGCTGGGCGCCATGAGTATATTGGTTTTTTTTCGTCCAAAACCCAAACGTTCTCCAAAATCAAATTCATACAATAGACGGTCAGGCATATACCACTTCATCAGAGCCAAAATAGCAGCCAAGAACAATATGACAAGTATAAATAAGTTGGTGTTGTTCTCTGCAATTGACACAGGAACTATGTCAACCGCCGTTTCTATAAAAAAACTACCAGAAGTATCTGCCGCTGAAAAACCATCTTTTGGCGAAGCATAAACAGCGTCATACAATGCCTGATTGGTTCGAAGAAATATGCTCAGCGTGTCGTTCATATGGTCGGGATGGCAATAAAGACGCAAAGATAGAATAAAGAATTTATCGTTTAAATAGTCCAATTTTAGCAAGGAGTTGGACCTGGCTCCCAGCTCTTGGTAAAAACCTTAAAACCATATCAAATAAAACAATACATACTGAATTCAAATAAGAATTTAAAACTCTGTCTATATGAATTTTAACAAGCTGTTTCCTTTGTTTAGCTCTTGGCAACAAGCATGGCAATTCAAAATAATAATGGTAATTTTGCGCTCCGTTTTAAACACCAAATTAATCAATGAATTTAATTGAACATATCCACAACGAAGCCAAAAAAGCCAACAAAACCATCGTTTTACCGGAAGGCACCGAAGAGCGTACTCTAAAAGCTGCCGACCACGCTTTGGCGGAAAAACTCGCTCATATCATTCTTTTGGGCAACGCCATTGAGATAAATAAAAAAGCTACAGCCCTAAATCTTTCGCATATAAACAAAGCGATCATAATCGACCCAAAAAATCATCCCGACAAATCCCGATACGCCGAGATGATTTATGACCTCAGAAAGAACAAGGCTGTTACATTGGAGCAAGCCGAAAAACTAATCGAAGATCCACTTTATCTTGCCGCCATTCTTATAAAAGACAAAAAAGCAGATGGTGAAGTGGCGGGTGCTGAAAACTCTACAGGAGATGTTTTGAGACCAGCTTTTCAAATTATTAAAACCTTACCTGGTGTTTCTGCCGTTTCGGGCGCTTTTATTATGCGCTTAAAAAACAATGACTTTGGCGATCAGGGAATTTTAGTTTTTGCCGACTGCGCAGTAAATCCAGACCCCTCGGCAAAGGAACTTGCCGAAATAGCAGTGGAATCGGCACGAACAGCAAAAAATATTGCCGGTATCCAACCCCGTGTGGCCATGCTTAGCTTTTCAACCAAGGGCAGCGCCAAACATGCCAAAGTTGACAAGGTAGTAGAAGCGACTGCGCTGGCCAAACAAATGGATCCAAGCCTTGACATTGATGGCGAATTGCAAGCCGATGCTGCATTGGTGGAAGCTATCGGCCAGAAAAAGGCACCTGGATCTAAAATAGCGGGCCGCGCTAATGTGCTGGTATTTCCTTCACTCGAAACAGGAAACATAGCTTACAAACTTGTTGAGCGTCTGGCTGGCGCAGAAGCTGTAGGCCCTGTTCTTCAAGGTCTTGCTGCCCCAATCAACGACCTGTCGCGGGGCTGCTCGGTAAACGACATTATTCATATGATTGCCATCACTGCCAACCAGGCAAATGGACTATATAATTCAAATAACACTTAAAATAATACAACATGAGTCAGTTATCCGAATTTAGCCTAGGGGCTCAAATAAAACCCAAAGGCGTCATTCAAACCGTTGGCATTGTAGGTTGTGGAGCCGTTGGGCAAGATCTTACCATCTTAATTTCCAGATCGGGAATGGATGTGGTGTTTATCGACGTTAGCGAAGAACGAATTAAAGAAATATTCGAGCAAATAAACATTCAACTCGACAGCATCATACATCATTGGGGCATCACAGCATCCGAAAAACGCCTTATCCTCTCGCGTATTTCTGGCTACACTTCCTTTTCAAAGTTAGCCAACTGCGAGATCGTTATCGAGACAATAAGCAGCAGAAAATCAGGAACTATGCTGGACGTCCGGAAGTCTATTTTCCAACAAATTGAAAATGAAGTTGGCCCCGAAACAATTATCTCATCCAACATCAGCACGTTGATGATTTCTGATTTAGCAGCCGCTTTAAAGAAACCAGAACGCGCTATCGGAATGCACTTCATAGAGCCAATAGACAAAGTACATATCGTAGAAGTCGTTAAAGGACTTAGGTCATCAGAGGTGGCTTATGATAAGGCTTCCAGATTTTGCAGGATGATGAATAAAAAAGTTATCGAAATACACGAATCACCGGGTAACATAAGCACAAGGATGATCATCCCCTTGATAAATGAAGCCTGCGAGCTGCTCATGGAAGGTGTAGCCTCAATTCAGGACATCGACGAAACCATGCGCGAAGCAGTCGGAAATAACTCAGGTCCTTTTGAGCTCGCCGACCGCATCGGATTAGATAAAATACTGAAATACATGGATAACCTTTATGCCGAATTTGGCGAAAAAAAATACAAGGCTTCCCCAATTATCAAGAGACTGGTTAGGGCTAACTACTTAGGCAGACACGTAGGCAAAGGGTTCTACGATTACGAAAGTGGCAAACCTGTTGGGAACACCATAACTTGTTCAATACTCAAATAAAAACCATCTGAAAATGAAAATAATCGTACTGAACTGTGGGAGTTCATCTATCAAATATCAACTTTTTGAAATGCCATCAAAAAAAGTTTTGGCAAAAGGCTTGGTTGACAAAATAGGATTAAAAGGAAGCGCAATAAAACACGAAAAAGCTGGCTCTCCAGAAATAAAACTAGAAGGAGAAATTCTCGATCACCAGCAGGGGATCGAATACCTACTCGGCATTTTGATAAGCAAAGAACACGGATCTATCGCTACCCTTGATGAAATTGGAGCCGTTGGCCACCGTGTAGTGCATGGCGCTGAAGAGTTTAGTGGCAGCGTGCTTATAACCGATAAGGTTATCAATGCATTGGTGGTTTCCACTGAGCTTGCTCCATTGCATAATCCACCAAACTTACAAGGTATTTATGCCATGCAACAGTTGTTGCCTAAGGTTAAGCAGGTAGGTGTTTTCGACACCGCTTTTCACCAAACCATGCCCGAGCACGTTTATCTTTATGCCATTCCTTACATTCTATACGACAAGTATAAAATTAGAAGGTACGGTTTTCATGGAACCAGCCATAAATATGTATCGCAACGCGCTTGCGACATTCTAGGGGTAGACATAAAATCACAGAAAATTATCACCTGCCATCTGGGTAACGGAGCATCTATAACCGCCATCAAAGATGGTAAATCTTACGACACCTCGATGGGAATGACACCAACCGAGGGCCTTATGATGGGAACACGTTCGGGAGATATCGACCCAGGAGCTTTGCTGTATATTGCCGACAAGGAAGAAACCAGCATTGGGTACACCCAAACATTGCTCAACAAATTTTCTGGAGTAGTTGGTGTTTCAGGTGTTTCGTCGGATATGCGCGACGTAGAAAATGCCGCCAAAGAAGGAAATAAACGGGCACAGGTAGCACTCGACATGTATGCTTACCGCACTAAAAAATACATCGGTGCCTACGCAGCTGCACTTGGCGGCGTGGACATGATTGTATTTACAGGCGGCATTGGCGAGAACGATACCGAAACACGTAAAAAAACATTACAAGGCCTCGAATTTCTTGGCATTGAACTAAACCCTGAACTGGAAAACGTGAGAGGAAAAGAAACCATCCTGAGCACCGAAAGCTCCAAAGTAAAGGTAATGGTAGTTCCTACCGATGAGGAACTTATGATAGCCAACGACACCTACAAGATTGTAAAATAATACATACACAACCAAAAAAAGGCTGCCCTGGAAAGGCGGCCTTTTTTTATGCTTACTTCCAAAATATGCTCAGCTTATCTTACCATCCCACAAGTGAAATTCCGGCTGAAAATGGATATAACTCCGGCCCTCTGTCTTTTTGAAACATGGTGTTAAGTGAATAAGTAAAATACAGGTTTACAATACCGTAGCCAAATCGTGCCGAAACATCAAACTTAAAAGGTGCTAGGTGGTAGCTACTAAAATCTTTTACGATATTGCGGGTTCCTGCCGCCGGCGACCTCATATACTGAACTGTTTCTCCTGTCTGCACATCGGTCAATCGGAATTCTTTGTTCGACTCGTTGAAATAGGTTTTGGTGTGCGAGTTTAACCGCAAGCCTACAATGCCACCCACTGCGAAATGAAAGCGATTGAAACGCTTGTCGTTATTGGTTTGAACTTCAAAGAAAAGTGGCACGGTAAGATAAAAGGAGGTGAGCTTGCTTTTGCGAACCGAGATGCCTTCCATATAATACCCTTTAATTGAACTACTGTCGGGACTCAAATATGTGGAGTGATTAAACCGGTAATTGTTCCAGCTCAGTCCCAGCCCGGTAATGAGCCCAAAGTTGTCGTGCTTGCGACTTAGCTGGATGTTTTGCTCGTATAAATTAAGGTTCAGGTTAATGGATTTCTC
>CAYWNI010000003.1:0-25848 GCA_964459525.1 uncultured Lentimicrobiaceae bacterium
CTACCAGATGCCAGTTGAACTCAATGGTTTGCAATCATTCGACCTCAACCTAAACACAGGCTGGTATATTGTGCAAATAGTTACCGAACAAGGCGTTAAAACACAAAAAGTCTTGATCAACTAAAAAACCAAAAAAAAGATAATCATGAAAAAGATACTCATCACTACATTATTCTTATTCGGCCTGCTGCTGGGCAGTCAACAGTTAATTTCACAACCACCTCCACCTCCGGAAAATCATGGCGAGGAAGGCAACCAAAATGCCGGTAATGGCGCTCCCATTGGCGGTGGCCTTTTCATCCTTTTAGGACTGGGCGCAGCCTATGGTGCTAAAAAAGTGTACGACATCCAAAAAGAAAATCTGGAGGAATAAATTGTCGTGAATCGTGCTTCGGCCAAAACGGTTAACAGAGAACAGGGAACGGTGAACAAATGTACATCGTTCCTGTTCCCTCAATCCACGATCCTCGATCCACGAAAAACGATTACCGAATCGCTATGGCTTCAATTTCCACCAAAGCACCAAGCGGCAATCCTTTAACAGCAAAAGCAGCTCTGGCAGGTGGTTCAGCAGCAAAATATTGTGCATAAACTTGGTTCATGGGTACAAAAAGCGACATATCGCTGAGGTAAATGGTACATTTTACAATTTTAGATAAATCGTTGCCGTATCCTGCTGCTTTGATGATGGCCAATATGTTTTCCATCACCTGTTTGGTTTGCTCTTCAACGCCGCCATCAACAATTTTTCCGGTGGCTGAGTTCACAGGAACTTGTCCTGAAATAAACAGCATGCCGTTATTTTCGATGGCCTGGCTGTATGGTCCGATAGGTGCAGGAGCGGCTTCTGTAAATACTACTTTTTTCATATCTTTTTGATTTTTAAATGAGTTTTAAAATGGGTTTCAAAGGTAGTGAAAGTAACCCTACGCAACTAAAAACAACTTCCCTATTAAGAGGCAAATATCACAAACAAGTGTGATAGGCGACTGCATCAAATTGGCTCATAATGGTTTCTCAAATTTTTTGAATTAGCTTTGGTTTCCAAGTCGTGTTGCACTCGTCCTATTTTGTATTTTTACCGGGTAAAAAACGGAACTATGTACACTCCTCCTGACTACTACCTTACAGATGAATTGTTTAGCGATGAGCACAAGCTTATTCGCTCATCCATACGCGATTGGGTCGACCGCGCTGTGCTGCCCATTATCGACGATTATGCACACCGCCACGAATTTCCGGTGCATCTTATCAAAGAAATGGGCGAAATTGGGGCTTTTGGCCCTTATATCCCCGAAAAGTATGGTGGGTCGGGGCTCGACCAAATGGCCTATGGCGTCATCATGACCGAGCTAGAGCGTGGCGATTCAGCTATACGCAGCACAGCATCGGTGCAATCGTCGCTGGTAATGTATCCCATTTACGCCTTTGGCAGCGAAGAGCAACGCAACAAATACCTGCCACGGCTGGCATCGGGTGAGTGGGTTGGCGCTTTCGGCTTGACCGAACCCAACTTTGGTTCCGATCCCGGAAATATGCTCACACGCATTCAGGACAAAGGATCGCATTATTTGCTGAATGGCTCAAAAATGTGGATTACCAACGCACCCATCGCAGATGTGGCTGTTGTTTGGGCCAAAGATGAGCAAGGCATTGTGAGAGGCGTGCTGGCAGAAAAAGGGATGGTCGGCTTTACAGCTCCCGAAACCCTGAAAAAATGGTCGCTGCGGGCTTCGCTCACCGGAGAACTTGTTTTCGACCAAGTAGAAATTCCCAAAGAAAACCTGTTGCCCAATATCAAAGGACTTAAAGGACCGCTGATGTGCCTCAACTCGGCACGTTACGGCATTGCCTGGGGCGTTTTGGGTGCTGCCATGGCTTGTTACGACACAGCTTTGCGCTATGCCACAGAGCGTAAACAGTTTGGCAAACCAATCGCCTCTTTTCAGTTGCAACAAAAGAAACTGGCCGAAATGGTAACAGAAATAACCAAAGCACAACTGCTTGCCTGGCGTTTGGGCACTTTGCGTAACGACAACAGCGCTACTCCGGCACAAATATCAATGGCTAAGCGCAACAATGTTGAAATTGCCCTCAACATCGCACGCGAAAGTCGACAGGTGCTTGGAGCAATGGGCATTACGGGCGATTTTCCCATCATGCGCCACATGGCAAACCTCGAGTCAGTAATTACCTACGAAGGCACCCACGACATACACTTGCTTATCACAGGCATGGACATCACCGGGATACCCGCTTTTGAATAGGTTTATATTGACATCGGTCACCTATTTCATTAATTTTGTAAGTTCATTAAGATAACTCAGCATGATTAAGCAATTAGCAATTTTTTTCTTGGTAACCTTTGCTCTGCAAGCAGTTGGCCAAAAAATCAACAAAACGATCCTCGACTCCGATCTAAACAAAGAAATATTGATTGGCTACTGCAACCTAACAGGACTTGAAAAAGGTGAGTTTGGAGAAGTTTTTAAAACAGGTTATGAACAGTATAAACCTCAAAATAAGTATATTAAAAAACTGATTCCTGTTGTAGATGAAGTTGAGTTTACTGTTGTGTTGGGCACATGGTGCAGCGACAGCGAAGAGCAAGTACCTCGTTTCTTCAAAATTCTGAATGAACTCAGTTACAATCCCAAAAGAGTAAAAATAATTGCTGTCAACCAAAGTTTATCAGCCATTCTTGTAAGCTTAAAAGACTTTGATATTCAGAAAGTTCCTACGTTTATTGTATATAAAAACGGATTAGAACTAGGCCGTATTATTGAAACGCCGGAAAAAAAAATAGAACGCGACCTTTGGAATATCATTTCTGGCAGCTCAAAATAAATACATCATGAAGGTATTCAACACAATAGCCCAAATGCATGAATTCTCGGCCGAGGCACGCCAACATGGAAAACCCATCGGTTTTGTTCCAACCATGGGCGCCTTACACGAAGGCCATCTGAATTTGATGCGGCAGGCAAAAGAAGAAAACAGCTACCTGATAGTAAGCATCTTTGTTAACCCGATACAGTTTAACAATCCGGAAGATCTGAAAAAGTATCCCCGCGACCTGAACAAAGACCTGGAACTGCTAAGAACAGTTCAATGTGATGCCGTTTTTGCCCCATCGGTTGAAGAAATGTATCCAAAAACAGTAACCGAAAAACACGACTTTGGAGCCATAGAACAGGTAATGGAAGGAGCTTCACGCCCCGGACACTTTAATGGGGTGGCCGTAGTGGTAAAAAAACTTTTTGAAATTGTGCAGCCACATCGGGCCTATTTTGGTGAAAAGGACTTTCAACAGCTTTTGGTAATTAAAAAACTAGTAGAAAAGGAACATTTTCCCATTCAAGTTGTACCATGCGCTATTGTACGAGAACCCGATGGACTTGCTATGAGTTCGCGCAACACAAGGCTGAGCGATGAAGAACGGGCTATTGCGCCAAAAATCTATGAAGTGCTGTCGGAAGCACGTAAAAAGGCCAAAAAGCTTAGCCCTGAAGCACTTCAGGAATGGGGCGCTGAGCAGTTGCGTGAAGAAAAGAGCTTTGGGCTCGAATACTTTCAGCTCGCCGATGATAACAACCTACAGCCCGTTAAAAGCTGGTCGGAGCAGCAAGGTGTTCTCGCTTTTGTGGCCCTCACACTGGGCAAAGTTCGATTAATCGACAATATCCGAATTATTTAATAATTTTGCAGCCGGATTTCCAAATCATTATTCAGTCATTCATGAATATACAAGTTTTAAAGTCTAAAATACATCGGGCTACCATCACCATGGCTAACCTACATTATATTGGAAGTATCGCCATCGATGAAGATTTAATGGAAGCGGCCAATTTGATTGAAAACGAACGTGTTGAAATTTTTAACATAAACAATGGCGAGCGGCTTTCAACATACGTAATAAAAGGTGAGCGTGGTTCGGGAACGATTTCGCTAAATGGAGCTGCCGCCCGAAAAGCCATGCAAGGCGATTTGGTTATCATTATTGCCTACGCTGGTATGGAGTTCGAGACAGCCAAAAAGTTTAAACCAGCCATTATCTTTCCTGACAAAAACAACAAACTAAAGTAGTTACTTGACAGCGATTCTACAGAAAAGAGTTTTAAATGTAGTTCAATACCTGATTTTATTGGGGTTCGGGCTGTTGTTGTTGTGGCTTAGTTTTAGAAACCTCGATATGAAACTGGTGTGGCAAGACATTCGTGAAGCACACTATTTTTGGCTTATTGCATCGCTTCTGGTTGCGCTCGTTTCGCATTATTTCAGGGCTTTACGTTGGAATTTACTCATCAATTCGATGGGTTACAAAACCCATGCCGGCAACACCTTTTTTGCTGTAATGGTGGGTTACATGGCCAACACCGCTGTGCCACGCATGGGCGAATTTATGCGCTGCGGAGTGCTGTCGCGAAAAGAAAATATACCTTTCAATGCCCTTTTTGGCACAGTAATATCAGAGCGATTATTCGATTTAGTTGTTCTAATCATCATTATCGTTTCGGTGGTGGTTTTTCAGTTTACCATGCTCGAAAACATGCTGCACGACATGGTTTTAAATGTTACAGATGGGTCGAGCCTAAAAATGTTGTCTATTGGGCTTATCGGCATTCTCGTGACAATATTGGTTATTGCCATCATCTGGTTAGCCAGACATAAAAAAGAACACCTCGCCAAATACGCTATATATCGGAAATTCAGCACTTTTACACATGGGCTTCTCGATGGTATAAAAACCATCATTCGCCTGAAGGAAAAAGGATTGTTTCTGCTTTATACGTTTTTCATCTGGGCGGCTTATATTGGAATGGTCTGGCTACCGTTTTACATGTTTCCTGACACCATGGGGCTTACCATTCTCGATGCACTTACGCTGATGTCTATTGGAAGTCTGGGTATCGTTGCCCCCGTGCCCGGAGGAATTGGTACTTACCACTTTATCGTTAAGGCTGTGCTTTTTGAGCTTTACCACGTAAACCCAACTACAGCAGGTTCGTTTGCCGCCATAACACATGCAGGACAAACTTTTCTCAATGTAACTGTGGGCGCTTTGGGCTATTTTTACTTAACCATACTCACCAAACGACAAAAACCTACGCATGACAAAAGCTGAAATCATTGCCAATAAAATAGCGAGCCCGGAAGAACTGAAGATGAGACTGGCGCTCTGGAAATTCCAAAACAAGAAAATCGTGTTTACCAATGGCTGTTTCGACTTGCTCCACCTCGGGCATATCGATTACCTGAGTAAAGCCAAAGACCTCGGCGATCTATTGGTAGTGGGCGTAAATACCGACCATTCGGTACAACGACTGAATAAAGGAAAAAACAGACCTATTACAGATGAGCAATCACGTTCTCAAATACTAGCTTCATTGTTTTTTGTCGACATGGTTGTTCTTTTCGATGAAGATACGCCTTACGAACTTATAAAAACCATACAGCCAGATGTGCTGGTAAAAGGCAGCGACTACAAACCCGAAGACATTATAGGTTACGATATTGTAACAGCCAAAGGTGGTGAAATTAAAACTCTTGATTTTTTGGATGGGTATTCAACCACCCAAATAGAACAAAAAATTCGTCAGGATTAACAGCATACTGCTGCATAACGAGCCAAGAAAAACACTATTCCAAATTTGTTTTCAAACCCAAGGGCAGGGTGTCGGCTTTGATAATATTCCAAAAATGATCAGATCCAGGCCCTTTGTCTTTGTTGGTAAGCACAATTAGTGTTTTGTGGTGGCGCATATCGCGGATGTAGAAAGTTCTAAAGCCCTTCCACCACCCGAAATGATAGGCCACGCTGTCCATGTTTTCGCGGATGCGAAACCCAAACCCGTAATTATCCTTGCGTTTCCAGTATTTAGGACTTCCAGGTGTAAATGCCAGCTTGATTAATGAATCGGGAAGCAGACTAAAATTGTCGAGCGATTGATCAAATTTATACAAGTCCTCCACCGAAGTGTACACGTTTTTATCGCCCATAACCCCATTCAAATAGTCATTTTCCATTTCGCGCCAGCGCCGCCCACGGTGATAATAACCTGGCACACCCGCATCAACATAGGTTGGAACATCCTCAAGTCCGCGCATGTTGTACACAAAAGAACTGTCCATTTGCAATGGATTAAAAATATGTTCTTCAACAAACACGTCGAAATAATCGCCCGAAATCGCCTCAACAATATTGGCTAAAAGGGCATAGTTGGTATTGCAATAATGAAACCCATTGTTGGGTGTAAAATACATATCAGGACGGTGGGCAAGGAACAAGTCATACATGTCCTGGTTGTCCATGGGCACTTTTTTATCAGGCCATTTATCCAGACTCAGACTCATATAGCGAGGCAAACCGGCACGGTGCGTCATCAACATACGGCAGGTGATTCCTTCGTAAGGAAAATCTGGCAAATAAGCACGAATGTCCTTGTCAAAATTGAGTTGTCCATCATTTTTCAAAATCATGATGGCCATGGCAGTAAACATTTTTGATACCGAAGCCAGCTGAAAAGCATCACCCGTAGTTAGTTCTCCCTTTCGGTTACGCACATTGTAGTCGCCGTAAGCATTTTTAAAAATCAGATGGCCTTTTTCGGCATAAAGTACCGCCCCATTAAACCCGGTAACTTTTGTAAGCCAACTAAACTTACGGTCTAACTCCTCAGCTTTTTGACTAATAATCAGACTATCTAAATTAATAATTGTTCCGGGCGAAATAGTAACCGGAGGCAACTCTTCAACCGTTGAGATGTTGCGATTTTCGCTGGTACATGATGCCAGCAGCAACACCAAAACACCAAATAAATAGGTAAGGCTTCTCATTCGATCGGCAAAAGTAGCAATTCCTACCTATTTTCAATTTCGATTTAGGCACAAAATATCAGATACTATCCGATTTCGTAACTGCGAAAACCACAAAAAGAATCAAAAAACTAAGAATCAATTTTTTAATACAAGCGGCACAACATTTGCTATCCGAAAGGTTATGGTCAACAATTTCGTTATTTTCGGAATAATTTATTTTCTATTTGCGCTTATCACGGCTGCACTTTCTTCAGATAGAAGAATTGGCTTTATTACCGTTTTGGGAATTAGTATAATTTTTACACCAATAGCCGGAATAATAACCATCGTGTGTACCGATCACATCATGCGCCAATCAAAATACACTACCCAATACCTGTGTCCGGAATGCGAAACGCATTATAACCGACACCATGATTACTGTCCTACCTGCCTCGACAAGCGCAAGCAAGTTAAGCTGGATATGATTAAACATTTACAGGTGGTTTAATATTGCAACTTTTAACAAGGTGATTTTTTCACATCAAGCGGGCGGTTACTGTTTTTGATAAGTTGGTCGTGGCAAGCGCTACAAAACACATTCTTTTTTTGATCTATGTCTTCTACATACGTGCTAGAACGCATAATGCACACCGGATTCAGGCAGTGTATTAGCCCAAACGAATGGCCCAGTTCATGCAAAACAACTTTTCGAAATCTTTCTATCATCAGATTCCGGTTAGGTTCGAGCCCATAGAGCTCATTTCGCAGCCGGAAAAGAGAGACTATAGCTGTGTCGCCACCCAAAAATGCCTGACCAAAAATATAAGTGAGGATGGGAATAAATAAATCGACCCTAAAAAGCCCAATAGTTTTAACAAACCCTGCTTCAGAGGCTTCTGCCGTTGCCTTTAGGATGTCGTTTGCATTATATTGCCGCCTGCTTGGATGATAATACCCACTCATCTCCAGACAGCATTCCTTGTACGAAACAGAAAAACCAAACTCATGCTCAATATCCTGAACCAGACAATCAAGAACTTCCTTCTCAAAATGTCCGCAAGATATCAGTAGTATTTTTTGTTTCTCCAACTAGGTCTATTTAACGTTTCACATTAGGCAATAATTATGGGGCAACTATTCGTCTAATTTAAGCTCGTACTTTTTTATTTTGTTGTAGAGTGTTACACGATCTACGTTCAGGGCTTTTGCCGACCGAGAAATATTCCAGCCGTACTTACTTAGAATTGTTGAAATATGCTTCTTTTCGAGGTCCTCAAGACTCTCAACAGAACTACTCATCGTTTCCTTTCCCAGCGGAAGGTCTTTTAGTTTAATCTCTTTTCCGTTGCCAATTACAATGGCCCGTTCTATCATGTTTTCGAGTTCGCGTACGTTGCCAGGAAATTCAAATTCGGTAAGGTGTTTTAAGGCAGCAGGCTCGATACTTACCAGATCACGGCTCATCGAAGCGCAGTATTTTTTGATGAAGAAATCTGCCAGCATCGGAATATCTTCAACACGCTCACGAAGAGGCGGAATCAGAATATTGACCACATTCAGCCGATAATACAAATCTTCACGGAAAGTGCCATTTTTTACCATGCTTTTTAAATCGCGGTTGGTGGCACAAATTACCCTGAAATCAGAAGAAATATCTTTGTTACCACCCACACGCACAAAGGTTTTCGACTCCAGAACGCGCAACAGTTCAATTTGCATTTTAGCCGAAATGGTAGCGATTTCATCCAAAAAAATCGTTCCGCCATCGGCCATTTCAAAGCGGCCTTTCCTATTAAAGGTGGCTCCGGTAAAAGCACCTTTTTCGTGACCAAAGAGTTCGCTTTCGAGCAAACTTTCGCTTAAAGCACCACAATGAACACTTACCAACGGGAAATACTTGCGTGGCGAATTAGCATGAATAGCCCTGGCAACCAACTCTTTACCAGTGCCACTTTCGCCTGTAATAATAACTGAGGCATTCGACTGCGCCACACTTTCCACTTCCTGAAGTACTTTTTTTAGCCCCTCACTTTCGCCGATAAGGTCATCCACATCCACCAAAGAAGATATGTTGGTTTTGAGGCTTTCGTTTTCCGCTTTCAAACTAATTTGAGCCGAAGCATTGCGAATAAGATGCGATAAATCATCAGGGTCGAAAGGCTTAGTTACATAGTCGTAAGCACCATTTTTGAGCGCCTTCACAGCTGTATCAACCGAAGCAAAGGCCGTCATCACAATAAAAATCGGGTCTTTGCTAAGGGTTTTTATGCGTTTATGCAATTCCAGCCCATCCATACCAGGCATTTTAATGTCGGCCAAAATAATGTCGTAGTCTTTCAATTCGAGCATTGTCAGCGCTATTTTTGCACTTTCGGCACAAGCCACCAAATAACCGTCGTCGATAAACCAGTTATAAAGAGAATCGCGTACAGATTCTTCATCATCTACAATAAGTATGGAAATTTTCTTTGTCATAGTGGCTGGTATTACAATTTACTAAGTGGGAGTGTGATAGAAAAAGTGGTTCCTTTACCAATTTCAGAATCGATAGCGATTTTGCCCTTATGGTTTTCAACAATGCCATGAACAATAGCCAAGCCTAGACCTATACCACTCGAATCGCGCTTGGTGGAAAAGAAAGGTTCAAAAATATGAGGCAGATTTTCTTTTGAAATGCCAGATCCGTTATCGGAAATATCGACACGAAATGATTCGCTGTCAGGATTGGATGTCCTGAGCGTGATTTCACCCTGATGCTGAATAGCCTCTGATGCATTGACCAATATAGCAACGCAGGCTTGCTTAATTTGGTTAGGACTGCAAAATATCAGATCATTTTCGGCCATAAAATCCAACCTAAAGCTGATATCGGCCATTTTTATGGCATGCGTCATAAGCGAATAAGTTGCCTTTAAAATCTCATGTGCTTTGGCCGTTTCAAAGTCATCTTGGTCTTTTCGTGAAAAATCAAGTAATCCCTTCACAATGTCGCCACAACGTTTGGTTTCCGTCTCGATGAGCTTGAGGTGTTTTAATATAGGTTCCTTCTTCTGATGTTTAAAGTCCTCGTTATTTAGCTGCTTATAAATCAACTTGGCATAAATTAATATACCAGAAAGCGGATTATTAATTTCATGGGCTACAGACGAAGATAGTTTTCCCAGCGAGGCTATTCGCTCCACATGGATTAGTTCATTTTGCGCTTCCAGCAACTCTTCCGACTTTTTTTGCACTTTATACTCCAATTGCTGCGACCAATTTTGAAGTTCATGGGTAGCGCTGTCGATATTATCGAGCATGTTGTTAAAGGCCAGACTCACTTTTTTCAAGTCGTCGAGCAGATATGGTTTTATTTCCAAACGTATGCTGTTGTCGCCTTTTGAAACAGCCTCACTAGCCTGAATGATTGCATACAAGGGGTTCTTTATTTTCCGCCAGGTAAATACAATTAAAAACAACATCAAAAGACCAGTGATAATACTGACCAAACTCAAAAAGTTAGCTGAGGATTTCCGTTCGAAATAATCAATCTTATCAAGTGGCATCTTAATAATCAGCGATCCCAGAACGGCCTCGTCAGCACTGTGCGCATGACAGGCGGCAGTATAACAAGATTGTTCATTAAGAATAGGCTTTCTGATCAGTAAATACCTCCGGTCGCTCTCATCCTGCGAAACCCCACAATCGGCCATTCCACCAACAATGCGGTAAGCTTTTGTGTTGCTAGGAAACATTTCAGAAAAGTTTTCATGACAGGCGGTACAATTTTGACTGCCAGAATTTTCTTTATCAGATGAAAGTGAAGTATAAGCCAGACTATCTCTGTCGTTGTACATATTTACTGCTTCAATTCCTGACATAGTACCAATAATATAAAGCGTTCGTTGAAGCATGGCTTTGTCATTCTCAAGCATCGAATAATAAAGTGATCCTTCGACAATAGAACTGATGTTATCGGCATTATCACGGATGGAGGTTTTGATAAAATCATCGTATACCGAGCGAAAAACAAGGTTAAAAAGAAGATACAATGCCAACAGTGAGCCACCAATTATAAACACCACGCGACCGTATAGAGAAGACTTGAATCTGCCATAGCGTTTAACGACTTCACTATTTAAGAATTTATTGGTTACTTTTTTCAAGAATAAAATCATTTATAATTCTAGTATCAAACTATTTACACCACAAACTTTCTCGCAAAGCACAAAGGAGACACCCCATAAAAGAATTGCCTCCTCCGCTTTTTTCACGCTTTTATTCATGAGAATTATTCCATCAGAATACGCCGAAAGATACAAAAAATCATAGGATCTCAGGCATTGCGTCGATAGTTTTAACAGATCTGATCAAGAAAACTCTCCTGAAAATCTTTCCATACCTCTTCTGACATTCCAGATAGCGGGTGATCGGCCAGTTCGCCGCCTTCCTGCAATATTACAGGAGCCAATTGCGGCGAATGCTTGCTCAATGTTACCGCCAAAAAATCTTTAAACCGTAACAATTCAGTTTGAAACCACAAACTGGCCTCGCTTGAAAGGAAATACGACTTTGTTTCGGCAGTCCAACTCTCAGGCTTAATTTTATACAACCATCCATTTCCATACGGATCTTCGTTTATGACTCCAGTTTTTGATTTCAAACTGGAATTTACCTGTTGTATTTCCCCGGAAATTGGCGACTTGATTAACAAGTGTGTTCCATTTTGTTCTATGGCCGCAATGGTATCGCCACGCTTCACTTTTTCACCAGTGTTACGAAAATTATTTAGCTCCACCTGTCCGGTAATGTGCAGCAGCAGGTCGTCGAGGCCAACACGGGCATATCCCGCCTTTTCCATAAATGCCCAGGTATGGTTACGGCTGTAATAAATACCCTGTGGGATTTTTAGTGCCTCAGCTGTAATGGCCTTTAAGGCAGGCACAATTTGTATTCCTGCTTTCAGTGGCTTATTAAGCAACCGCCAATAAGGAATAATTAGTATTAAAAAAGCTATGATAACCAGATACTCAACACCCTTGGTATCGAATATGTTTATGTATGTAAATCCATCCATTGTAGTGTGTTTTTAAAATGATGATATGCTATAAATCTTTAACCCATGATGGGGGATCTCTGAGCACCGGCAACCGGTTGATGATCCACCTAAAAATCCAAATCTCGACAAACAAAACCGTGAGTGTAACCACAATTTCCATCCAGGAGGGGTAGTAATGCTGTGCAGCATCCCACCTAAAGCCGATGACAGTTACGTTTAACCGGTTGATAATCACACCAATCATGGTAATAAAAGCAGCCAGTTTGATCAAAGAAATGTTTCGTGAACGGTAGCTATGGAAAAACAAGCCCATGGGTAATAAAACGAACCCAATCATTTCGGTAAGGTACCAGTATCCCATGGGGGTGTTAATTAACGCGTAATGCTTGCCATGTACAAAAGTGAGCACCTGCATGAAAAAATAGACAAACAGGGTTAATGCGCAAATTTTTGAAAGACCGTGTAAGATGCCATCGTGTGATGCATGGTTTTTGCTGCTTATTTGCGTTGCAAATACTTTCTGGCTGATGGATCCCTCAAAAATTACCATGGATAGTCCGGCGAAAATACTTGAAACAAAAAACAAGATGGGAATAAACTCAGAGTACCACAGAGGATGAATTTTTTCTTTGGCCATCAGGTACAATGCACCCAACCCCGACTGATGCAAGGTAGAAAGTGTAATTCCAAAAATAACCGCTGCCAAAGTCATTCCTCCCAAAATTTTTCGTGCTCGTTTTTGGCCAATCCATTCAGCAATTGCCGGAGAGAATTCGAGCAGCATGGCAATCATATAAAGCAAAAAATGCCAAGCCACAAGGAACAAAACAGAGCTCACTCCAAAGCTATTACCGATAATTGGGTTGATCACATTCCATGGTTTTCCAAGATCGAGAAGTAAAGCTCCAGCATAAAACACGTAGGCCAGAAATCCGTTTAAAACGGTGACACGAACGATAGAGCTGTACTTTTTCATGTTCAATATATACACCATAAAGGTGATTACGTATGCGCAGCCGGCAAATGCCACGCCTGTAACTACGTCAAATCCAATCCATAAACCCCAAGGAACCTCCTGAGTAAGGTTGGTAACAGACCCAATACCCTTCACAAACCGGATGACGATAAGGGTTAATCCCAACAGCATGATGGGTAAAGAAATCATGTTAAAAGGTGTAAAAAACGGCCCTTTGGATTTTATGGCTTCTGACAGGAATTTGAATATCGGCATTCCGTCATTATCCTTAGCTATGGTATTTGTCTTATTCATTTTCTTCCGTTTCAGGGTTATTACTCTTAACTGATTTATGAATGCCCAACAATATGGCTGGCCACAGCACAAAGATAGATGGTACGCTATAAAGGAATCCCTTTGTTAATGCAGGGTAAGAGCTTTTCTGCAATTTTGTATTCAATCCAATTTCTTCAAAGGGTACGGGTGATAAATACAAAAATCCAGTTCCTCCAGCTTCATTTTCGCCATATATTTGGTTGTGATACATCTCTGGATTCTCGCTTATGCGGCGGTGTGCCTCGGCAAGCAACTCGCGGCGCGTACCGAAAGTAAGGGCTTCCGAAGGACAAGCTTCTACGCAGGCGGGCAACTGCCCATCTGTGGTGCGATCGAAGCACATATCACACTTGGTAATACCCGGATTGGGGCTATTGTACTCAAATTTTGGCATATCGAAGGGGCAAGAAACCATACAATAACGGCATCCCATACATTTATCTTCACGCCAGATCACTGGTCCTGATTCGGTTTTGTACATGGCCTGAGTAAGACAGGCTGAGGCACAAGCAGGCTCATTGCATTGCATACACTGCTTTTTCACATATACTTCGCCTTGCGAGGTATCGTAAGCGTTTATAACTGTGCGCCTGTTTTCATTGGTTTTTCTAATTATACCAACCTCGGGCATATCGCTGGCATCGGGTTCGGGCAATCCATTGCTTGAAGCACAGGCAAATTCGCAACTCTGGCAACCCACGCAGCGGGTAGCATCGTACAAAACACCATAGAACTCCGTTTTTGATTCTGATGCTGATGGGCTTGCCTTGAGTTTTTCACCTGTGCATAGCGACAAACCAGTGACGCCAAGCACACCCAGAAAACTTCGTCGATTTATATTCATAATCTGTTATAATTAAGTTTGTAAAAATCTAAATGTAAAGTTAGTAAGCTGTGTTGATAAACTTATTCTGGAATTCTTCCCAAACTTTTGGATCAAATTCTTCTAGCAAGTGGTCTTTAAGTTCGCCACCTTCCTGCATCACATATTTATTTCCTAAAGAAGATTCAGAAGCCAGTTGAAATGCGACAAAATCTTTAAGTCTGATGAATTCCTTTTGAATCCAGTTCAAGTAAGGCTCCTGCATAATGAGTGACTTTATTTCCCTGACCCAATTATCAGATTCAACAACATATACCCATCCTTCGCCAAAAGGCGATTCATTTATAAGGCCTGCAGAGGTATCAAGTCCGGAATTGTTTTCCATAACAGTACCCGATACAGGTGAATAAATATCCAGCTGCTTTCCTTGCTGGATAAGGGACAAGAGGAATTCACCTTTCCGGATTTTATCGCCAGGTTGTTTCATTTTCACTTTGGTTATTGCTCCCGTTACATGCTGCAGAAAATCATCTACCCCAACTCTTACAAATCCAGTTTTTTCCATGAATGCCCAGGTATGCGATTTGTCGAAAAACAATCCGCCAGGAGCTTTAATGGTTTGATCAGAAAAAAAAGTTGGATTGGAAGCTTTTTTCGGTAGTTTATGTGCTGGCTTTGTAGTTCTGAAAATACCGATCAAGTTTATCGTGAACAACAAGGCGGCTAGAATTAAAATGGACAAAAGCAGCCAGTTAGAAGTTTGAAAACTATTGGCAGCAGGCTCTAAGGCTGTGTAATCCACAGCAATAAACTGTTCTGCTTTCGATTTACGTTCGTTACTCACAAGTTCAGAAAATCCTGACGACATAAGGTATTCCTGACCATCTGTTAATACCCATTCAAGGAAAGCCACCTGGTTTTCACTCGTAGGCTGGGCATTGGCTACGCAATATACATTGTCGTAAAGTGCTTTCGGATACTTTCCAATCCAAATTCCTCTGGCAATATTATCAGTACTTTGGTAAATATTTTCGAAATAATCCACCTGACGGTTTCCATTTACATCGAGGGGAGCAAACGCAAGCATACTTATCATGCTAGCATTTGCCGGATCTATCATATCGGCTAGTTTACAGAAACCAATGGCGTACTTATCATTTTCTATTTTCTGAAACAGTTCTGAGACATCTTTCGTCTCAATTAGCGCCAAATCAACATCATTGGTTTGCAAAAAACCAGCAAGAACAGATTTTGCCTGAGGAGATCCATAGTTTTTGCATGGAGCGTTCTTTCCTTGCTCGCCACCAAGCAAATCAGACCAATTGGCGGTTTTTGAGTTTGATAAAACCTGTGACAGTCCTTCTTTATTAATTCCATACTGCATTATTTCGGCCAAATAAGGATTTTGATTGTTTACGACAGGCACCAAAATATCGCGACCAATAGTAAGCATCCAGTGTTCGCTTAATACATTGCTAGTAGCTACATCTTGTTTCACAAAACCCAAATTTCCATTTAAGGAATGCTCTTGCATAACATCCGCATCCGCAATAAGTCTAAAACTTACTTGTGGGTGTTCCTGAGCGTATTTATTAATTAATAAATTGGTCAAGGGAAGGAGTTCGCTACTCGTCCATACACTGATGGTATCAGAGGCAGAGAGGTTTTTCGATGGTAACCCGGCAAATAGTTGCCCTGAACAAAGTGCCAGCAAGGTTACAAAACTGAGGGTTGAAATTAACTTTTTCATTTTTATCCGTTTTTTATTTACGCTACTGTTTATTCATTCAGCAACTTACAAACCCGGATTTCAAACATGATGCCAAAGTACAAAAATGCACTTTAACAAACTGTTTATCTGTTGTTTACAGAATATAAAAAAGGATATGATTTCAATAAAAGTGTTGTATTTCTCAACACCTTGTAAATGCAATTTGTGCTATCAATTTGATTTTATGTTCTTTAGGGCATGTGTTGTATTTTTCAACACCTGTATACTTTTTCAACAATGCACTTTTAAATTGCTAATTCAGAGGAGTTTGCAAAATTAGTAAATCACGGGTGTTCAATACTTGGTGTGGTATTATTGCAACAGGATTTTTTTGCTAGCAACCACTTTCCCATTAGAAAATACAGTAGCAACGATGATACCTGTCACTGGATATTTAGGCTTCCATAAAGTTTCTGTTGCTGATGAGGTAAAAGACTCGATCTGCCGTCCGGCCTCATCAGTCAACACCACCTTATATTCTCCGACTTCAGGAAATCGGAATGAAACTTCTCCATGCGATGGATTTGGAAACACCTGCACCTGATCGCGGTCAGCAACCAAATCTTCATCGGAAACAATGGTTTTATCCCAAACTGCTAGGGTGTACTCGCCCAACTGAAGGTTATCGACAAAAATGTAACCTATCATCCAAGTTCCAATAAGCTCTTGGGCGACCATATGCCACTCATCGGCTGCGTTTTCGCGATACAACATTACCACCGAGTCGTTATCTGATGTAATCAGTCCGCCATCAAGATATCCTCCCTGACTAAAATAAAATCGGCCTCTGGCTTGAAAATCAACACCTAAAAACCCCTCCGTTTGCCAATATCGGTATGGCGACAAGCGCAATCCTTCAACGGGTGTTTTCAGACTGTCGGGAGCAGCCCAATGATGCGTTACACGCAACAAAGATGAATCGGAACAGGCGTCGAGGTATAACTTAAAATAAGCATCAGGGTAGGCATATTCTACCGGCTCTGTAAATACACGATAACTGTCCGTAGTGGCATCACAAGCTGTTTCAAAAGGGTCGATCATTATGGCAACAGGAATAAAGTCGAGCATTTTAACTGAATGACCAGCCGCTCCCGAGAAATGAACCGTGTCTATTTCTATCTGGAAATTTTCATGCATAAAACCAACCTGTACCACAACATCCTGAGCTAAAAAATCTGCCCCCTTGTATTTTTGTTGCAGGTATACATCGACCTGAAATTCACTACCTACGGGGGAAATGTGCGTTGAGTCGATAGAAAAATGCGGTGTGCCTGGTGTAAATACCCATGCATCAAAAAAGCCATTCATATCAATTCCGGTATAATCGGACATAAAGTCACGCATTTGCTCTGATGACACCGACTGGTAGGCAAAATGCGACAAATACGCTTTCACCGTTTCAAAAAACAACGAATCGCCCAAGTAGCCGCGCAAAGCATTCACCACAGTCCCCCCTTTGTCGTAAGAGGTTTTGCCATACGTTACTGATTGTGGCACATTGTTCAGCGCCCAATAACCACCATCAATTTCATGGGCTTTCAACAACATTTCCTTGTGCATGGTGCGCATGGCAGCAATATAACTCTGATGACTATAAAGGTGTTCGAGATAATAAAGTTCACAAAAAGTGGCCCACCCTTCGTTCAGCCACATATCTTCGGCGGCAGAGCAGGTTACGGCGTTACCAAACCACATATGAGAAAGTTCGTGGGTATAAAGCGATTCATAGGAAGTGTTTCCATTGATGGCAAAAGAGGGATAAGCAATATTTCCCACATGCTCCATGGCGCCAATGGCTGTTCCTGTGTAGCCAATTTTTTCAAACGGATAAGCGCCAAAGCTTGCTTCAAAAAAATCCATTATCGGGTGTATATTTAGAAACGAACCTTGAACTTTTCCGGTGTCTGCTGGGCGTGTATAAATCTCAATCGGAACCGTGTCAGCAATCCCGTAATAGGTGTCAAAATAAGGAACATACTCACCTGTAGCAACGGAAACAAGGTAGGTTGGAATTTCGTGGGTAATTTTCCATTGCCACGTTTTTGTTCCATCTCCATTGTCGGTAACGCTGTTAAGTAAACCACCACCTGTGGCTAACGAATTGTCATTGAGCGTTGTGTACACGTCATAAGTAGCCCGATCAGTAAAATTATCCACACATGGAAACCAAGTCTTTCCTAAATTATGTGGAATCGACTCAAACCCTACGCCAAGATTAAACGAATAATCACCAGAAAAATGAAACCCGCCCCAATCTTCGTGAAACGGCTGACCATGATAATAAACAGAAGCTGTAACCGTATCCCCCTGCTGTAAAGGAGCATCTAAATAAATCTGCATCCATTTGTTTTGCTGATTAAACGTAAGCTGCTGACCATCAATAACTACTGAGTCAACGAGTAAATTTTGCAGATTAAACGAAACTTCAGAAAGGCCGTTCATCATGGTAACAAAAGTAATATCCGTAGAGCCGACAATTTCTTGCTCACCAGTGTTTACCTCCTGAATATGAATAGAATAATGGAGCACATCGAGCGTATCACCTATGTTCTGGGCATTGGTTTTAGCAAATAAAATACAGATTGAGAAAATCAGGAACAAATAACGTTTCATGGCGAATTAATTTAATGGTAAAAATACAGATAAATCAAGCTGTGAACAAAATAGTTATCTCAAATTTACGTTTAAGTTACCGAGCCACAACACCACTGCACGTATTCGAACACCACCTGTTTCGCACCGAACAATTGTCATGTTTCATATTTAACGATTATTAATTAGGGTTCTGGTGTTCAAAGGCTTATATTTGTGGCACATTTTTAGCGGTAAACTTTGGATAAAAAATATTAGAATGAATAAATATACAACCCTGTTTTTGACCAGTCTTTTTCTGTTTTTGGCAAGTACCCAACTAATTGGACAAAAAAATTGGTCGCTGGAAGAGTGTATTATATACGCTTACGAAAACAATATCGAAATAAAGAAAAGTATTATAGAGGTAGAAAACGCTGACGTCAGTCGGCTACAAAGCAAGTTGGATCTGCTTCCATCGCTCAACGCAAGTGCTTCACAATCATATTATTTTGGCCGAAACCTTGATCCCCAGACCAACCTATTTGAAGACCAGCAATCTGATAATTCAAATTTTGGCGCTAGTACAGATGTTACTTTGTTTAATGGTTTGCAGAAGATTAATACCATTCGCAAAACGCAGTTCGACTTTCTTGCTACCAAATACAGTTCCGATAAAATCAGAAATGATATGTCGTTAAACGTAGCGGCCGCCTACCTGCAAATACTGTTTAATATTGAATTGGTTAATAACGCAGAGCGGCAGGTTGAAATGTCAGAAGATCAGATAAACCGGACACAAAAGCAGGTTGAAGCTGGATCAGTTGCCAAAGGAAGTCTTTACGACATTCAGGCGCAAGGAGCCGGTGAAGAGGCTAACTTAGTTAGCGCGCAAAACAGGCTTATGCTGGCCTATCTCGACCTGATGCAATTGCTTGATTTGGAAGCCTCGCTTGAATTTGACATCGACAAACCAAAACTTGAAATTACAGGAGCACCTACCCTGCTTCCTGCCGAAATGATTTACAACAAGTCGGTAACAATTATGCCCGAAATAAAAAGTGCTGAATATCAAGTGTTAAGCGCCGAGCGAAGCTTGAGCATAGCACAAGGAATGCGCAGTCCTAGGCTTTATGCATCTGGATCCTATGGCTCGAATTATTCACGGCAAATTCTAGAGATAACGGGCTATACACCACTAAATATCCCTATTTTCGGCGACACCAAACCATTCGACCAACAGCTGAAAGATAACCGCGCCGGGAATTTATTTTTTGGTTTAAGCATTCCCATTTTTAATGGATTTCAGGTTTCTACCAATATCAACCAAACCAAGATGTATCAGGAAACTGTCGACCTTAACCTACAATCAGAAAAACTCAGGTTACGCAAGAGCATTGAATCAGCTCATGCTGATGCCATTGCGGCTTTCCAAACCTATCTGGCCCGCAAAAAAAGTGTTGAGGCATATGGTGAATCTTTTAAATATACCGAAGAAAAGTTTAATGTTGGCATGGTCAATTCAACCGATTACAATGTTGCTAAAATTCAATTGGCCAATGCTGAATCAGATTTGGTTTCGTCTAAATTTGATTACATCTTTAAAACCAAAATACTCGATTTTTATTTAGGAAAAAGCCTGTCGCTGAACGACATTGCCAACGTAACAATCAAATAGCAAAGCTTACAGCTAGGCTTGTTTTTATTGTTGTACTTTTACCGAGACATACACCACAAAAAAATAGAAGGAAATGGCTAAACCAAAAAATAAAAAGATCTGGATTATTGTTGCTGCACTTGTCGTAATTGCCATTATAGTTGTTCTGGCTGTAAAAAAAGGGCAAGAATCAAAGAGTGTAAAAGTAGCCACTGAAGAAGTTCAGGCAAGAAAGATTGTTGAAACCGTTGCTGCCAATGGAAAAATCCAGCCAGCGAAAGACGTGAAAATTAGTCCGTATATTTCCGGTGAAGTGGTGGAATTATTTGTTAAAGAAGGTGAATTCGTAGAGAAAGGTGAAAAATTAGCCCGGATTGACCCTGAAATTTACATTTCCGGTTACGAAAAAACAGAAGCTGCATTAAATACCGCACAGGCCAACCAAGCCAGCTCAAAGGCACGACTTGTGCAAAGCGAATCGCAGTTTAACAAAGCTACGCTCGATTTCGATCGCAGCAAAACGTTGTTTGAAAAAGGAGTAGTTTCACAAGCCGATTTTGATGCTGCCAAATCAAATTATGAAGTGGCTAAAGCAGATGTTACAGCAGCAAAGGAAAGTTATAAATCGAGCCAGTTTCAAGTTAGTAGCGCTAGAGCAAGTCTCAAGGAAGCCAAAGAAAACCTTGATCGCACCACGATTTTTGCTCCCAACGACGGAACGGTTTCTTCGCTAAACGTGCAAGTTGGTGAGCGTGTAACAGGAGCTTCAACCTTTTCGGCTGGTACCGAGATTATGCGTGTAGCCAATTTAGATGTGTTGGAAGTAAATGTAGAAGTTAATGAAAACGACATTGTTCGCATTAGCATGGAAGACACCGCCACCATTGAAGTGGATGCCTATCTTAACAGAAAATTCAAAGGGTTGGTAACTGAAATAGCTACCTCGGCGAATACCACAGGCGTAAGTGCCGATCAGGTGACAAATTTCGACGTTAAAATTCGAATGCTCAAAACATCCTATGAAGACTTGATAAAGCCAGATAATTACATCTCTTCACCTTTTAGACCGGGCATGTCGGCCACAGTTGAAATTGAAACTGAAACCGCTGCTAATGTGCTTACTGTTCCGATACAAGCGGTAACAACACGTGCTGACAGCTCAGGCAGAATAAAATCGGCACGTGAGCTTAGGGAAGAAAGAAAAGGAAAAGATGACGACGATAAAAAAGCCGATACGAAAACAGAAATCGTTGAATACGTGTTTATATACGACAACGGGATTGCCAAGCTACAAAGAGTAACCACAGGGGTTCAGGACAACATGTATATCGAGATAAAAAGCGGACTACAAAAAGGCGAACAAGTAATTGTTGCTCCTTACCGTGCTGTTTCCAAAACACTTGAAAACGGTGATTCGGTTGAGCAGACACCTCTGGAAGATTTATTTAAGTCGGATAATGAATAAATAGACACAACCTTGGCCAATATTTTAAGTATAGAAACCTCCACACAGGTTTGCTCGGTAGCAGTGTCTAAAAAAGGAATTGTTTCATCACATAAAGAAACCAGTGTTTCCAATTCACATGCTGAACTGATCACAATACTCTGTGAAAAAGCACTTACTGAATCGGATTTAACTTTCAGCGAGCTGGACGCCGTAGCAGTAAGTCAGGGGCCTGGCTCATACACTGGGCTGCGTATTGGCGCTTCCACCGCCAAAGGTTTTTGCTACGCTCTCGACATTCCGCTAATCGCTATTTCTACACTAAAAGCTATGGCTTTGGGCATGAAGAACCAAGTGACTTTTTTAGAAAATACGTTGTTTTGCCCAATGATTGATGCCCGAAGAATGGAGGTTTACAACGAATTGTTTTTGCCAGATTTGAGCGTTTTCCATCCCGTAGAAGCTACCATTGTCGAAGAAAATTCATTTGACCAATACCTTAAAAAACATACCATATATTTTGGGGGAGACGGTGCAACAAAGTGCTTACCATTATTGGGAAACAAAACGAACGCCACCTTCATACACGACTTTGTACCTTCGGCAGTTTGGGTAGCAGCGCTTGCCCATGAGCAGTATAAAGCAAATCAATTTGTCGACACAGCATACTTTGAACCTTATTATCTCAAAGATTTTGTTGCGGGCATACCTAGGGTAAAAGGGTTAAGATAAAAAAAGCGGGTTTAGACCCGCTTTTTTTATTAATACTGTTCCATCTTCTCTTTATACTCCTTCATATACACATCATAGCCTTTAAACAACGATGTGCTAATAGAGAAGTAAAAAACATTGGCTTTAAGTCCTTTATAAGGCATATTCCCGTCGTTTTCAGTATAATTCTGGTTGAAAAACTCACTCAGATAATATTTAAACTTCAGGCTGACTCCATAAGGAAACTGCACACCAGCATAAACCGTGTGGTAATAAGCAGGAACACGACTACTAAACCAAACGTTGAATTTGGTTTTTTGCTCATTTACAAAAGTTTTTTCTTTGTAATTAAATGGGAACTCAATTTCGTAGCCTCCATAAAAAAAGAATTTTTCCAAATTACCCACTTTAACACCAACAGGGATTCCTAGATTATAGTTCCTAAACTTCTTTTTCACTCCAGGACTTTGAGAATCCTCATAAATAAAACCCACGTTACGAATTGCACCTCCAAAGATTAAACCAATGTTTTTGTTAAAGTCATAATTTCCAAAAACCTGTAGGTTAAAGGCCGGCGACCAACGCATGATATTTCCAGAAGAAGAACCAGCGTTTTCTATGTTTGCGAACGAGAAAATCATCTCTCCACCAGAAGTAACATAGGGTTTATTCGTTTGCGCTACGAGCAAAGCACTCATCAACAACATAGTAAAAGCCAAATAATATTTCATGACAGTAATTTTTAATTAATTTCTGAATTAAACTTTATCCAAATGAACATCCATTTGTGGAAATGGAATACTCAAGCCATGTTTACCTGATTCTTTATAGTATCGTTCGTTCATTTCGAAGAAAACATCCCAGTAATCGGCTGGATCAACCCAAGCACGCACAGTAATATTCACGGAACTGTTGGCCATTTCACCCAAACCAATAAACGGAGTGGGATCCTGATGGATACGTTTATCATCAGCAATAAATTGAATAATCATGGCTTTAGCATCGTCATAACTGTTTCCATAGGCAATTCCAAACACCCAATCAACACGTCGGGTTGTTTGCTTGCTGAAATTAATAAGCGGGTTATTCGACAACCCTCCATTAGGAATAAGGATGGTTTTATTGTCAGGAGTGGTTAGCAGTGTGAAAAATATTTGAATTTCCTTAACTGTTCCTGAAAAGCTTTGGGCTGTGATAAAATCACCCACTTGAAATGGCTTAAAGAACAAAATCATAGCTCCACCAAAAAAGTTTGAAAGCGTGCCATTCATAGCAAAGGCAAAGCCTGCAGAAAGAGCCGTCATAATGGCTACGAAAATGGTCATTTCGACGCCAGCAATACTTAAAGCAGAAATAATTACAAGAATCTTAAGAATAATCCCGATAAAACTTCGCAAGAACGACTTTAGCGAAGCGTTCATATCATGTTTATCCATAAGCTTGGTCATCTGCTTCAGGAGAAAGCTTATGATTCTAAAACCAACGATAAGAACCACTAAAGCCAATAATAGCTTTAGCCCATAGTCGAATCCTTTTTCTGTTAACCAAGTCATCAATTGTGGTGCCTGGGAAGTCAATGAGTCAATAGTTTCCATTATTATTTATTAAGTTAATTTAGAACAAAAATAAAAAAGAAAATGTAACCTCAGTACTTGAAGCTACATTAACTCGTTTTTTTGCAAATATTTATGGATTATCTACAATCCTAAACAGATACCCAACCCTTTGGCAGTGCGAATAAGGGCATTGTCCATTGTTACAAGGTTAGGTTTGGCAATGGCCTCGGCAAGTGGCACGGCTACAAATTCGGGATGGTGGTATGCGACCATTTTTCCATAGTCACCTTCTATTGCCATTTCCATAGCCTTAACGCCAAACTGCGCCGAAAGCACTCGGTCGTAAGCAATAGGCACACCACCGCGTTGCAGGTGTCCTAAAATGGTTTCACGCATATCATGTTCAAATCCTATGGCTTCTAATTGACTAATCAATTCCCGGCTGATACCACCAAGCTTTACGTTTTCGTAGGCAATCTCCTTATTCTCCTTAGTTACCAATCCTTTTCCTTTGGCATGTGCCCCTTCGGCGACAACAATCACAGCAAACCCTCTTCCGTTTGTAAATCGCTTATCGAGGGCTTCTTTTATTTTTTGCACATCATAAGGAATTTCAGGAATTAAACAAACTTCGGCGCCACCAGCAACAGCAGCATTTAAAGCAATCCATCCCGTATCACGCCCCATCACTTCCATCACAAAAACACGGTTATGACTGGCTGCAGTAGTAACAAGTTTGTCAACACCCTCGGTAGCTATTTCCACAGCAGTTTGAAACCCAAAAGTACTATCCGTACTCGATAAATCATTATCGATGGTTTTAGGGACTCCAATAATGTTAAGGCCCTGCCTGTACAAGCGTTCTGATATACGTTGCGATCCATCACCGCCAATATTAATTACAACATCAACATGCATATGACGCAACTTGCGAATCATTTCATCAGACCGGTCATCTGTTGTCCAGTTTCCTTTGCTGTCTTTAACTGGCCAGGCATACGGACCACCTTTATTGGTAGTTCCTAAGATTGTCCCTCCCTGAAAATGAATACCAGCAACTTTTTTGTTATCTAACACAACTATTTCTGTGGGTTCACGCAATATACCATTAAAGGCTTGCATGCTCCCCAACACTTCCCAGTCCTTTTCTTGTGAGGCACGATGCACCACTGCACGAATCACGGCGTTTAATCCTGGGCAATCACCACCACCTGTGGCGAGCAATACTCTTTTCATATTATTTTACTATTTGATCTAATTACTTAATCAACCTATTTTACAAGATTAACAATAGACTTTAAGGCAAAAGTAAAGTTATTTTAATTCACCGATAGACTGATAATAGTTGATGAGCACAAAATCCATTAATGCTACGTTTAAACAGTGGTACGCTGATGACAAGTCAATTTTCAAACGTTTGCTGCCAGTTGCACCCCTATTTTATACCACAAAAAAAACCGGCGTTCGTATGAACAACCGGATACAATAATTCATTAAAATGATTTTACAACTGATTATACTCGCTGGTAATACGCTGTGAGATATCACGAAATTCGTCTGCATCGAGTTTTAATTTCGGTTGTTTAAAATCCATATCGTAGATCGTATTAATTGGTATCAGGTGAATATGGGTATGAGGTACCTCAAGGCCAATAACGGTGAGCCCAATTCGCTTACACGGAATAACTTTTTCAATGGCACGACCAACTTTTTTTGCAAAAACAATAAGCCCTTGAATATCTGCGTCATTCATGTCGAACAGATAATTCACCTCCTTTTTTGGGATAACCAGCGTATGACCTTTAGCCAGAGGATTAATATCCAAAAAAGCCAAGTAATTGTTATCTTCGGCTATTTTCCATGCCGGAATTTCTCCTTGAATTATTTTTGTAAAGATGGTAGCCATAATATTAATCTCGAGATATTTCAATAACTTCAAAAAACAATTTTCCAGCTGGCACAGTTATTTCGGCCTGATCGCCTACTGATTTTCCAAGTAATCCTTTTGAAATGGGTGAAGTAACAGAAATTTTACCTTTTTTCAAATCAGCCTCTTCCTCAGGAACAAGCGTATACCGCATGGTTGTTCCATTATTGATATTTTTGATAACCACAGTACTTAGTAGATAAACCTTTGTATTGTCCATTTTCGACTCATCGATAACACGAGCGTTCCTTAGCACTT
>CAYWNI010000004.1:0-24990 GCA_964459525.1 uncultured Lentimicrobiaceae bacterium
CTGTCGTAAATACGACCACGTGGTGGATATTCTCTGATATTCCGCAAAACAATGTTTTCAGCAGTAAGCTTATAGCTGTTGTCAAGTATTTGAAGATAAAACAAACGAAACAAAAAAAGTATGGCCATCAGCACAAATAAGCCAATGACAGTATATTTTCGTCTTGAATAATCTTTTAAGTACATAAAAAGCCAGCTATAGAATCAACAAAAGTAACGGAAAAGGCGGGGTGAATCGTCACATAAAAAGCATTTTTTTTAGCTCATTTCGTTCACTCTGTTTTATAAAAAAAAGGACAAATAACAATAACCTTGCTTGGGTTTATTGTATCCGCACAATCTCGGTAGTAGAAATGCTATTGCTTTGGTTGAGTGACCTGTCGTAGATATAGGCCTCAAACTTGATGGTGTCGAAATTTGATAACGGATTGTAAATAAACAGGGTGTCTTCGAAAATGCCTTTTATGGCCTGGTTTCCTGATTCGGGTGTAAGCACCGGAAAACGGGAGTTAAACGTCAACGTGTCGAACCTGGCTGAGTCCGCATTCCACGAAAGTAACGGCACCTCAACAAACACACCGTATTGTTTTTCGTAATATTTAATAATTAAATTGTAATAGTATTTATTACTGCGATTAAACGGAAACAAAGTATCGCGTGTACTCAAGCCCAAATCGCCATCACCATCTTTGTAATCAAAAACCAGAACGCCCCTTTCTGTAATTCCAGTGGAAGGGTTCATCAGCACCCTGAAATCGGTATAAGTGATAACAGGCACATCCGGATACTCTTCAAATTTCTTGCATCCGGAAAAAATCAACAGGCCAGTCAGGAGAAGAAATAGTATTTTTGTCTGAAATTGCATCACCATGTTATGAATTGGTAAAAGTACTTAATTGACATCAAATGACATCCTGCTTTTTGAATTAAACTCAACACCTTAAAAATGAACCACCCGGATACTTTTTTGGAAACCCTTTTTCGTCCACAAAGCCCCAATAGTTTCAACGCACGGTGTCTCGATTTATTTCGGTTTCAATACAAAAACAATACCGTTTACAATCAATTTGCGAACCTGCTAAACAAAAATCCCGAAAACGTTACCCATTTTAATCAGATTCCTTTTCTGCCAATAAGCTTTTTTAAAACCCACGAAATAAAAACCGGAACGTTTTCACCTGAAGTTATTTTCAGCTCCAGCGGCACCACCGGAACAAATACAAGTAAGCATTTCGTTAAAATAGAAAACGTTTACAAACAGAGTTTTATGGCGGCATTCAGGTATTTTTTTGGTGATATCACGCAATATACTTTTCTCGCCCTGCTGCCTTCGTATTTAGAACGCGACGGGTCATCACTTATCCTAATGGCTGAAGAACTAATAAAACAAAGCCATCAACCGGAGAGTGGTTTTTATTTGAATGAATATCAAAAACTGGGCAACACGCTGATGGATTTGAAAAGGCAAAAGAAACCAACCATCCTGCTTGGTGTTACCTATGCCCTGCTCGACATGGCCGAGCAATTTCCGTGTCATTTTCCTGAACTAATTTTGATGGAGACAGGAGGCATGAAAGGAAAACGCAAGGAAATGGTGCGCGAGGAGCTGCACGACCAACTAAAAAAGGGGTTTGGCGTTGAGAATGTTCATTCAGAATATGGCATGACGGAGCTACTTTCGCAGGCCTACTCAAAAGGAAAAGGCCAGTTTAACACGCCCCCATGGATGCGGGTTTTGATTCGCGACACCAACGACCCATTAAGTTTGCTTGACGTAAACCAAAGTGGAGGTATCAATATTATTGATATGGCCAACCTGTATTCGTGTGCATTTATCGAAACGCAGGATTTAGGAAAGCTTTGCGCTGATGGCAGCTTTGAAGTGCAGGGGCGATTCGACAACAGCGATGTGCGTGGTTGCAACTTGCTTGTTGGCTGAAAAAATATTAGAAAAAGAAGTGCTCACCGCAATTGGCGGTCATGTAATTTAAAATGTTTTTGTAGTTTTACCTTCCTGTAAATGACACCTGCTTTATGATTTACCAAAACACACCGCAATTACAACTCGCCTCCGACTTTGTTGAATATACCGGCAAACACGTTTTTTTAACTGGAAAAGCCGGCACCGGAAAAACCACCTTTTTGCAAGAAATACGCAACAAGACCTTTAAGCGAATGGTGGTGGTAGCACCTACGGGTGTAGCCGCTATTAATGCAGGTGGCGTTACCATTCACTCCTTTTTTCAGTTGCCTTTTGGCCCTATTATACCTGGTTTTCAGTCGTCAGAGTTTAAAACGGGAGCCAGTTCCAGTTTCGATAAAAGTCACCGGTTTAGCAAGCAGAAAATCAATATCATCCGCAGCCTCGACCTGCTGGTTATCGACGAAATTAGCATGGTGCGTTCAGATATGTTGGATGGCATTGATGCGGTGCTCCGCCGCCATCGCCGATCGAAAAAACCCTTTGGTGGCGTTCAGTTGCTCATGATTGGCGACCTGAGGCAACTTTCGCCCGTTGTAAAGGACGAAGAATGGGCGTTGTTGCAAAAACACTACAAAACACCCTACTTTTACAACAGCATTGCCTTAATGCAAACCGAATACGTAGGCATTGAACTCGATCAGGTTTTTCGCCAAAGCGACGATCGGTTTATTAAACTGTTGAACGAAGTAAGAGGAAACCGACTCACCGATCAAACCATTAACGAACTTAACAAACGGTTTATACCTGATTATCAAGCAGAAGAAGGTACCATACAACTTACCACACACAACTACAAAGCACGCGAAATCAACAATAAAAAGATTGACCTGCTGAAGTCGAAAACCCGAAAGTTCAAAGCCCAGATTTCAGGCAATTTTCCAGAAAACATCTACCCTACCGATGCTGTGCTGGAACTGAAAATTAGTGCTCAGGTGATGTTTATAAAAAATGATCCAAGTCCGTTAAAACTTTTCTACAACGGTAAAATTGGCATTATCGTGGATATGGAAGACGACCTATTGCGCATACAATGCCCCGACGAGGAAGACACAATAGATCTGTCGCCACTGGAGTGGAACAACATCAAATACGCACTTAACGACGACACGAAGGAAATAACCGAAAGCATTGATGGCACTTTTACCCAAATTCCGCTCAAGCTGGCTTGGGCTATAACCATACATAAAAGCCAGGGATTAACTTTTGAAAAAGCAGTAATTGATGCCCAAGATGCTTTTGCACATGGACAGGTTTACGTGGCGCTGAGTCGCTGCCGATCGCTTGAAGGACTGATATTAAGCTCTCCACTTCGCTCCGAGGCTATAAAACATGATTTGTCGGTAGACAGCTTTTCAGAAAAAATTGAAAACAACCAGCCCGACGAGTCGGCTCTAAATGAACAAAAACACCTGTATCAAGAACAACTGTTGCTCGACCTTTTCGACTTTGAGAGCATGCAGATTGGCTTTTATACGCTACTCAAGATAAACCGTGAGCACAAACCTGCACTACAACTAAATGTGGCTGATATGATTGGCAACATGTCGAAAACGCTTAAAAAAGAAATAACCGATGTGGGGGTTGCTTTTCGGCAACAAATAAGCCGTCTTCATGCTATAAATCAGGGGAAAACTATTGGAGAAGCCTTACAAACCCGCATAAAAAAGGCTGCTCTATATTTTTCTGAAAAGCTGGAAAATATTGTCGTGAAAGAGCTGAAAGACCTAGATCCTGACATTGATAACAAACAAACCAAAAAACTAATCACAAGTCAAATTGACCGCATTTTTGAAGAAACTCAGCTTAAACTGGAGTGCTTAGAAGCTTGCAAAAATGGCTTTGAAATGAAAGAATACTTGATACGGCGGGCGAAAGCCATGATTCCTGATGAACCTAAAAAGAAAAGAACACCAGTGCCAATGGCCATAAATCCGAAAGACACCAAATTTCCTGAACTTTACAGAAAATTGCGCAAATGGCGCGAGGTTGAAGCCGGAAATAGAAATACCTTTACTGTGCTACCAAGCCGATCGTTGCTTGAAATTGCTGATAGAGCGCCCGTAACCCTACATCAGCTAAAAAAAATACATGGGTTTGGCAAGAAAAAATTGGAGTTATATGGTGAACAAATCATCAACATTGTTTTGGAAACAATACCCGAAAGCGAGAGCGCCGAAAAATACATTGAAGCCGAGTTGGAAAAACCCGCACCAAAAATCCGTACCCATCAAATTAGTTTCGACTTGTGGAGAACAGGGCTAACGGTTGAAGAAATTGCCCAAGAACGCGGACTGGTGGTAGCTACCATTCAAGGACATCTGGTAAAATATGTTGAAACAGGAGACATCGCCATTGAAAAACTCATCACAAATGAAAAAATAAATACAATCGAAGAGCTATTCAACGAATGTGGGCCAATAAGTTTGGGCGAGGCCCGCGAAATTCTGGGTGAAACCTTTTCGTATTGGGAGCTGAAATATGTAAAAGAATCCATGACCTTTCCTGACGAAGAACAGCCGGAAATAGAGGTGTAAATGAAAAAGCCCAACTCAATTGTTAAACATTTCTAATAAATCACGCACTTTTGAATTCAGATTGTACATTTGCAAGTCAAAAAATTCATTTTCATGAAACGTATATTCTTCTCATTCTCCCTTATTTTCGTCGCCGCAATGCTGTTTGTGTCCTGTTCTAATAGTTCTGAAAGCAAATTTAAAGGAACTTGGAAAGCCCAAAAGGTGGAAACAGATTTTAACGAAACCCGCACCACGCCTGAAATGATTGCTCAGGTTGTTGAGATGCAAAAACAAACCTATTTCAGGATGATCAACGACAGCGTAATGACGATCATCTCGAAAAACAATACGCACGAAGCCAAATGGAAATACGACAAGGAAAACAAAACCATTAGCTACTATTTCAGTAACATGAAAGGCGTTCCAAACATCCTTGGCATATTTGAGAACGGAAAAATTGTAGCCGAATCAAAAATTCCTATCGGGAAAATCACCATTTATTACGAAAAAGAATAGGCTAAACGATTGATTTTCTTTTACGTAAAAAACCTTGCGTAAACGACACAAGCAAGAGCAAGGCGCTAATAAAACCTGAAACCCTGCCCAGGTAATCTCCATTTTTTACATAGTAAGTAAGCTCTGTATTGGCATAAATTACTTGCGACAAAACTGCTGGCTGCCAGTAGGCTGTTTGCTGCTGAATATCGCCTCGCTGATTAATAAATGCAGAAATGCCTGTGTTGGCAGATCGGGCTACACTGCGGCGGGTTTCGATGGCTCTAAGCACCGAAAATAAGAGGTGTTGCCTATGTCCGGGCGAATTTCCCCACCAGCCATCGTTGGTAATAACCACGATAATACCCGAGCCCAGACGTACCGAGCGGGCGACAAATTCACCATAAACAGATTCATAACAAATGACTGGGCTAACACTGTTTTCAATAGTTTCTCTTGAAAAAACCAGAGGACGGTCTTCCTTTTTCAACGTGCCAACAGTGCCACCCAAATCAATGGCAAGCCCTTCAATAGGTTTTAAAATCCCCCATGACGGCATAATTTCAGCACCTGGAGTCAGCTTCGATTTATGATGAATTTGATAATCTTCGCCATGTTCAATTAAAAAGGCAGTGTTGTAGGCATAATAAAATCCGTCGCGCCTCAGGTATTTCCGGGCAGCATTGGTTTTGGGTTCGTGGGGCAATATGTTGCGGTAGGTAGTGGCACCTATAATGATTCCCAAATCAGGAAATTGATCGGCAAATGTGCGCATACGTGCCAAATTAGTCGAATAATCCAACGATTCTTCCCAGATGTCTTCCTGAAGCGCTGACTCAGGAAAAACAACAAGGTCGGTTTCATGCGTTGTTTTTTCGTAGGCTAATTCCAAGTTTTTCGACACTAGGCTGTCAGGCGTCAGGTAATATTGCTCCGTATACGGATCAATATTTGGCTGCACAACAACCACTTGCGTCGGATTTCCCTTGTCGGTGTAGCCATGATAAACTAATGATGACCAGATAATTGGCCCTGCAATGGTGAGCAATACCAATCCTAATGAAAACCAAATCCGCGCAGTTGGCTGTTTGACCAAATAACCATGAATAAGTTTAAATATTAGTATGTTAACTGCCAGCGCCCAAAACGAACCACCGAGACTTCCTGTTATTTCGTACCATTGTATCCAGGTTGGTTTGGTAGCAAAAACATTGCCGAGGTTTAGCCACGACCAGGTTAAATCCCAGTTCATGTGCAAAAACTCAAAAGTAATCCAGTAAAACAACAGGATATACTCACCGCCACCTTCACGAAACAACCACTTTTTTGAAACATGAAACAATTGAAAAACAATAGCCATGAAAAGCGCATTTAACACAAATGCGGCAATGGAACCCCACTCTGTGCTGTTCCATATCCACCAGGTAGTCAACACATTCCACAATAAAAACGCCAGCCACGCATACCAAAACACGCCCTTTCTACCCCTGTCGTCGAGCCGCTGCATAACAAACAACAACGGAACAAATGCAATAAAAATGAGCGGTGTAAATCCGTTTTCGGGCCACGATATAGTAAGTAATAGTCCTGATAACAGCGACAACAGCAAATTAAGATAACGTTTCATAAAACAAACTGAAATTATACATGCGAAAGTAGTAAAAAGTCAACATCAAGAGGAGTTTAGCCTGTTAACTTATGGTTACGACCATTTTTCATAAACCAGAATAACCGTTCTAAATCCTATCCGTAAAATACAACATTCTTCAGAAAACAGTATATTTGTTTTTCTTTTCTATAAGCTTATCAATTACTAAAACATATGTTGCCAGCCACCTTTACTCTAAAAAAACATCTGCTGTGGTTAGCGATTTTTATATTTTCGTCAACTCTTTTATTTTCCAAGCAACAAGAATCCTCTGAAATTAAGCACGGACAACTCAACTTGTCTGAATTTAATTTTGAAAAAGAAGGCGATATTGCCCTTGCCGGCGAATGGGAGTTTTACTGGAACAAGCTTCTTTCTCCAAGCGATTTTCCGACAGAATACCAACCCAGATATTACCCATTTCCACATATTTGGAACGACCTTAACCAAGAAAATCAATCATACAGCTCTAATGGTTATGCGACATACAGGGTTATCGTTGAGATGCCTCCAGACACAACCATTATGGCTTTTCATCTTATCGACTTTTATTCTGCTTATAAGTTATGGATTAACGGAGAGGTTTTTGCAGAAAATGGCACTGTGGGCCTTACCAAAGAAACATCAAAACCGCAATGGCTACCCATTACCAAACCGTTTTTAAGCGAAGGAAAACCCCTGGAAATTGTTCTGCAAATTTCAAACTTCCATCACAACAAAGGAGGGTTGCTTTTACCGCCTGTGTTGGGTCGTGCTGATCAGCTTTTTGCTAAACAAACCAGACTTTTGGGCGCTGACTTATTGCTTACTGGAGCATTAATTATGGGTGGTTTGTTTTTTATGGGTCTGTTTCTTTTTGGTCGGCACAACAAGTCCATTTTGTATTTCTCACTTTTTTGCCTCGTTTACAGCTACCGCATTATCGGTAGTGGCGAATATTTTCTTCACATGTTGCTTCCTGACCTAAGCTGGTTTGTAACCATAAGGCTTGAATACATCGCGCTTTTTCTGAGCCCATACCTTTTCATGCTTTTCATCCAGTCAATTTATCCTGAGGAAACCAATAAAACCATTGCCGGCATCTTGAAATATACTTCATTGACATTGGCACTACTTTCAATTGTGCTGCCGCCACGGCTTTTCACCTCCATCGTTAATCCCTATCTGTTGTTTTTAGTTTTGTACATTTTATACGGCACCTGGGTTTTTATTAAAGCGGCTTGGCACAAACGACAAGGTTCGCTGTTTGCCATCTTGAGCATGGTAGTAATATTTGTGGTCTTTACCCTCGAAATTCTGAGTTACTTAGAGTATATTCCTGACTTTCCCTTTTTAAGTTTTTTAGGGTATGCGCTTTTTTTCTTCTTTCAGTCGCTGATTTTGTCCTATAGGTTTGCTGATCATTTTAAACAAGCACAAATAAAAGCTGAACAGGCCACTATTGCAAAAGCCGAATTTCTGGCTACAATGAGCCACGAAATACGCACCCCGATGAATGGTGTTATTGGGATGACAAGCCTGCTTTTACAAACTCCACTCTCCAATGAACAATCAGATTATGTAGAAACCATTAGAAGTAGTGGCGAAAACCTGTTGACTATCATCGACGATATTCTGGATTTTTCAAAAATTGAACACGGAAAAATGAAACTCGACAACAAGCCATTCAGCCTATCCGATTTGATTGATGAGTCGATTAGGTTACTTATGAACATGGCAAAGGAAAAAAACCTATCGTTAGTTGTCGAAAAAAACGACTCAATCCCAAATTATTTAGTTGGAGATATGACCCGTTTGAAACAGATTATCGTAAACCTGCTCAACAACGCTATAAAATTTACTTTCGATGGAGGTGTTGTGCTTAAAGTTGAGTTAGTAGAACAACAAAACGAGAATATTTCACTCCGTTTTTCAATAATTGACACCGGTATCGGTATTGCGAAAGAAAAATTTAACCTCTTATTTCAGTCTTTTTCACAAGTCGATTCGTCGAGCGCACGCCAGTTTGCCGGAACGGGCTTAGGACTGGCCATTTCTAAACAGCTTGTAAACATGATGGGTGGCATTATCTGGTTAGAATCTGAAGTAGATAAAGGTTCTAAATTCTACTTTACTGTTCAATTACAAATAGATGTGCTTGAACAATCACGAATAAGACAAGAAGATAATAAGCCACGACCTTTTATACAAAGTGCTGATAACCTGAGTACGTTAAAAACGCTAGTTGTAGATGATAACCAAATAAATCAAAAAATAGCCATTACGCTTCTTGGTAAAATGGGTATAAGCTGCGATGTCGCTTCCAATGGATTAACCGCTCTGGAAGCATGTAAGAAAATGAATTACAATTTAATCTTGATGGATGTGCAAATGCCCGAAATGGATGGAATTGAAGCAACCGTAGCTATCCTTGAATATCATGAAAGGGTGAAGCAAAGTCCACCAAAAATAATCGCTATGACAGCAAACGTTATGGGCGATACTGAAGAAAACTGCACCCGCGCAGGCATGATTGATTTTATCACAAAGCCTGTAAAATTCAACGACTTACACGCCTGTATCAGCAAACATATCTAGACTCCAGCCTGCTCTAACTCAAAAACTGCTCGGTTAAAAGTTGTGTCAATTTTATGGAAAATCGGGTAAAAACCTTTCGCATCCAATACATTTCGTCCCATATAAGCTTTAAACAAGGTACTAACTTTATCTTTCGACTTTTCGACCTGTTCCTTATCCATGCTTATACCTTTTTCTTCAGCGTATTCAACAAGCTCCTTATAAGTTTGATCCGTCATATTAAACCCTTTATTAAAAGCTTCAAAATCGGTAAATTGATTGAGCTCGGCACGGTGTTTATCGGTAAAATCAAAAGCAAACGAAAACAAAAATCCACGGTTAACCAACAAATTATAATAGGTGTGAATAGAATCCGTTACCAAAGGCACAAAAATATCTGGCATAATACCACCTCCACCATAAACAATTTTACCGCCTTTGGTAACATATTTCAGGCTATCGTTTATCTGAACACTGTCGGCAGAAAGCATTTCGCCCGAAAGATAGCGGTGGTATGATTCTGAGAAATAATCCTCAAAATTCTCGTCTTTTGAATACGGTTTTTGAATACAACGCCCTGTAGGAGTATAATATCGCGCTACTGTTAATCGTAATGCTGAACCGTCGGGCAAACTAAGCTGCTCCTGAACAAGCCCCTTACCAAAAGAACGTCGTCCGATAATCAGTCCTTTATCGTTATCCTGCAAGGCGCCGCTAACAATTTCGCTAGCCGAGGCAGACCCTTCGTCGATTAAAATAGCTACCGGATTATTTTCCAATCGTCCTGATTTTGTGGCATAAGCAAAGCGTTTTTGTCGGTTTTTGCCTTCGGTGTAAACAATGAGTTCGCCCGACCCCAGAAATTCGTCGGCGATATCGATGGCAGCCTGCAAATAGCCTCCCGGATTCCCACGCAAATCGAGAATAAGTTTTTTCATACCTTCAGCTTTCAGCTGATCGACAGCAAGGTTAAATTCCTCAAAAGTAGTGGCCGAAAAAGTATTAAGCTTGATGTATCCGGTAGTAGCATTTACCATGTATGAAACATCGAGGCTGTAGGTGGGAATAATACCTCGTGTAATGGTATAGGAAATCAGTTTAGGCACACCACGACGAAAAACACTAATGTTTACTTTCGTCCCTTTTTTGCCCTTTAGCTTACGCATGGCCGTGTTATTGGTAACTCCGTTGCCCGCAATCAAGCTATCGTCAACCAATACAATACGATCGCCAGCCATTAACCCCACTTTTTCGGAAGGACCACCCGGAATTGTATTTATTACGGTAATACTGTCTTTCTCAATACGGAACGAAATACCAATACCTTCAAAACTTCCCAGCAACGGGTCGTTTACCTGATGAAACTCCTCGGCGGTAATATAAGCCGAATGCGGATCAAGATCTTCGAGCACACCCTTAATGGCATCTGTTTCCAGCGTTTTTAAATCAACTGTATCCACATAATCGCGCACAATATAGTCGAGTATGTCGCTAACTTTATTGCAGCTGGAAGCATCCCCCGAAAACAAAGGATCAAAAGAACTGTTGTTTTGAGGCAAGCGACTTCCAAGCCATATGCCTGCTATCAATATGATTGAAAATAATATGGGTAAATATTTGAGAATTTTTCCTGAACTCATAAATAAAATTTTTGCAAAAATAGCGAATACCACCAAGTAAAACAGCAAAAATAGCTTGATCATTTTAATAGACCTTATTATAGAAACTCAAGTAAACAAACTGTTCATCATAAACTACAAGAAACTCATGACCTCTTTGCCCAAATAATAACCCATGATGCAGCACTTTTGTCCAAAAGAAACTACCGTATTGATTTTAGCTATGGGAACACCTTTTTTGTATCAAAACTCAATAATCATGGACTTTCCAAACAAATTAAGGTGGCTAGTCTCCACACAGGTTCAAAAAGCACATCTTTTTCCTAATTAGAGAAAAAAAAACAAATGAATCACTATTATATAACTGTAAATCAATCCATTAAAATTACGGCATTTTTTTTGCATACCAAGAAAATATAGTTACCTTTATATCAAATTATACCATCATGAAAAGGCTGTTTTTACTTGCACTTACGATTTCCATTCTGGCAGCAGGATGTAAAAAGCCTGCCGATCAACCGACAGATAACTCAAAAAAAGTTGAAGACCTGATTATTTCCGATAACTTTTCGTGGAAAACTACACAAACCATTCAGTTTGCGATTTCCGCCTTAAATGCTCAGGTAATAAGCATCAAATCGATTGACGGAAAGATTCAATACCACAAAGGTTTTTACAGCCAGCTTGAAATACCATATGCTGTTGAGGTTACAATTCCCAAAACCGTTGAAATGTTGTTGGTAAATGGATTACAAATTCCAATTTACTCGGAATTTATTGAAATAAATTTGGACGAAACACAACTTAAAGTAACACCTCAACCTACCGACTATCCAACATCAGGATTAATAGCTTTGTGGCATTTTAATGAAACAGCAGGAGATATGGCTGCAGACGCACAGGGCGGACACAATGGTGAAGTAACGGGCGGATCTTGGGTGCCAGGAATCAACCAAAACTGCATCAGCCTCGATGGCGAAAACAGTGGCATTATCATTCCGGAAAACGCTGATCTGAATTTTACAAATAATGCCATTAGCCTTTCATTCTGGTTTAAAATGAGCGAAGTTGGCAACGATGGTGCTTTTATGTTTCATAACACAAAATATATCGTACGCATAGACAATCATGGGAAAGTAAATTTTGCCATATATAATCCTAATTTCGTTTCCGTTACAACACCTTGGACAGAACGTATTATCGATACCGATTGGCATTATTTAGCAGCCACCTACGATGGGGCGGTAATGAAACTTTTTATTGATAACGAATTAAAAGCCAGTCTTGAAACTTCTGGAAACCTAAACAGCCGATTGACAAACGTTTATATCGGAAAAATGTCGTCAACTACCAATTTCAGGGGTTTGATTGATGAAGCTGCACTGTATAACAGATCTCTAACTATAGACGAGATTAATACCATTTACGCCACAACCGCTAATCCGGGTTCGGGTTCAGAAAGTCTGGTTTCGTGGTGGCCTATGAATGAATTTGGTGGCACCAATGTGCCTGATGTACAAGGCGGTAATAATGGCACATTGACCGGTGCTCTTTGGACAAACGGGGTTATCGAAAACTGCCTCTCCTTCAATGGAGAAAGCGATAATGTAACCATTCCTAACAGCGTATCGCTCAATTTTACCAACACCCTTACCATCATGGCCTGGGCAAAAACCCGCGACTACAAAGAGGCCAAAATTGCCCAAAAAGGCGATTGGGATGGTCATGGAATTGGAGGCACAAAATGGACTGGCTGGAAGGGGCATATCCGTCTAGCTTCAGGAGATTCAGAAAGTATTGAAAGCAGTGACGGAAGACCATTGCTAAACGAATGGTACCATATAGCTGTAACTTACGACGGATCAATATTAAAACTATACATCAACGGTCAGCTGAACAACTCACGTAACGTTTCGGGGGAGCTAAATATAAACACACGCCCTGCCGCTATAGGTTCTGACAACGGGGATCAAAAATTCTTCAACGGACTTATCGATGAAGTTAAATTTTTCAACACTGCACTTACGCAAACCGAAATACAAACCGCGTATAGCAACCAAAATGTGACCACCGATAGCGATGGCGATGGCATTCAGGATGCAGATGATGATTTTCCACACGATCCGGCAAGGGCATTTCTGAATAATTTTCCTGCAGCAGGATACGGTAGTCTGGCCTTTGAAGACTTGTGGCCCGGCAAAGGCGATTATGACTTTAACGATTTGGTGGTAGATTATAACTTTGGAATAATTACCAACGCCAACAATAAGGTTAGCGACGTGATTTCGTATACCGTTGTGCGTGCCATTGGAGCAGGTTATAACAATGGATATGGATTTCAATTTGCAAATAATCAACTGATTACAAATGATATTTATGCAACGGGCTCTTTGTTGAATAACAACGTGGCATCAATAGGTGAAAATGGTTTGGAAGCCGACCAAAACATGCCAACAATCATTGTTTTTGATAATGCCAAAGACGTGCTAAACTCTGCCACAGGTTTTGTAAATGTGGAACAAAATGCCCCCTACATAGAGCCTGATACCGTGGTTGTAAACCTGTTGTTTTCGCCCGGTATTTATGATGTGGCCGATCTCAACTTGGAAAACTTTAACCCATTTCTGATTGTTGATGGCATACGAGGAAAAGAAGTGCATTTACCTGATTACCAACCTACAGCTTTAGCAGATCCTGCTTTTTTCGGTACTGCCGACGATAGCAGCAATCCAGAAACCAATCGTTATTACAAAACTATTGGCAACCTACCTTGGGCAATCAACATCGCTCAATCATTTGACTATACGGTCGAAAAATCTGAAATTATTAGTGGTTATTTACATTTTGGCGAATGGGCTGAATCAGGTGGAATAACCTATCCCGATTGGTATCAAGACCTATCCGGATACAGAAACAACAGCCATATTTATCAGGTTCCACCCAGCGAGTAACTCTGCTTTTTTTTCGACTGAATACATCTTAGACTTTATTCTTTAGATATAGTTTCTCACTTCTGCCTTATGCGCAGATAGTCATGCTGCCATATAAGGTTTTATCATGGTTTTTTTACTAATTTTGCCGACTTGAAAAAATCGCTAATCAGCACTATCAATGTCGAATAAATACAGTGAATACAACCAGCTCAACCTACCTCTACTGGCCGAGGAAGTGAGGAAAACGTGGGATGACAATTCCATTTTTGAAAAGAGCCTAGCATTACGCAAAAATAACGATCACTTTGTTTTTTACGAAGGACCTCCTTCTGCAAATGGCGTGCCCGGAATTCACCACGTGATGGCACGCACCATCAAGGACTTATTCTGCCGCTATCAAACCCTCAAAGGGAAATATGTGCAACGCAAAGCGGGCTGGGACACACACGGCCTCCCTGTAGAGATAAGCGTTGAAAAAACACTGGGAATCACAAAAGAAGACATTGGAAAAAAAATTAGCGTCGAAGAATACAACAATGCATGCCGTGTAGAGGTGTTGAAATACAAAGATTTGTGGGATGACCTTACCCGTCGCATCGGCTACTGGGTCGATCTCGAAAACCCATACATTACCTTCGACAATAAGTATATCGAATCGGTTTGGTATCTACTCAAGCAACTGTACGAAAAAAACCTGATGTACAAAGGCTATACCATACAGCCATATTCTCCTGCCGCGGGTACTGGATTGAGCACACATGAGTTGAATCAACCCGGTTGTTACCGCGATGTAACAGATACCACTGCGGTGGCTCAGTTTAAAGTAGTGAAAAACAGTCTTTCCGAAAAACTATTTCAGGATGTTTTTGGCGATTTATACATACTCGCCTGGACAACAACACCATGGACATTGCCATCGAATACGGCTCTGGCGGTTGGCGAAAACATCGCTTACGTTAAAGTGGCAACTTACAATCCATATACTAACTTACCCATTACCGTTGTTCTTGCCAAAGACCGTATGTCAGCTTTTTTTAATGAAAAAAATGCAGAAATCGACTTAAAAGACTATAATCCAGGCGACAAAAAAATACCCTTTAAACTCCTTGCCGAATACAAAGGCAGTGAGTTGACAGGCATTGGTTATGAGCAACTTTTTCCATGGGTAAAGCCTATGGGAAAAGCCTTTGAGGTGATTCCGGGTGATTTTGTTACTACCGAAGACGGTACCGGTATCGTACATATTGCACCTACTTTTGGCGCCGACGACGATAGGGTTGCCAAGGCTACCGGTATAGCTCCACTTATCTTGATTGATCAAAATGGAGAAAATCGCCCGATGGTCGATCTTCGAGGTCGTTTTTACAATCCTGATGTTCTCGATAGCTCGTTTGTTAACGAATTTGTTAACCGAGAAGCCTACCTTGAGTTTGCCGGACGATTTGTGAAAAACGAATACGATGAATCTCTAGGTAAAGAAGATACAACGCTGGATATTGACCTGGCCGTTAAATTAAAAAAAGAAAACCTGGCTTTCCGCATCGAAAAACATGTGCACAGTTATCCACATTGCTGGAGAACCGACAAGCCTGTATTGTATTATCCACTCGACAGTTGGTTTGTGAAAACCACCAACCTGAAAGACCGGATGATTGATTTGAACAAAACCATCAGGTGGAAACCCCAAGCAACGGGCGAAGGTCGGTTCGGAAACTGGCTCGAAAACCTACAAGACTGGAACTTGAGCCGCTCACGTTTTTGGGGGGTGCCTCTCCCGATTTGGGTAACTGAAGACAAAACAGAAATCAAAGCCGTCGGCTCGGCGGCAGAGCTGAAAAGCGAAATAGAAAAAGCGGTGGTAGCGGGTGTTATGAACGATAATCCGCTGGCTGAATTTGTTCCCGGCGATATGTCGAAACAAAACTATGAAACCTTTGATTTCCACCGTCCTTATGTAGACAGCATTGTCCTTGTTTCGGAAACCGGACAAAAAATGTACCGCGAAAGCAGCCTGATCGACGTTTGGTTCGATTCGGGGGCTATGCCTTACGCACAGTATCATTATCCTTTTGAGAATAAGGAGTTTTTTGAATCCAATTTCCCTGCCGATTTTATCGCCGAAGGTGTAGATCAAACACGAGGTTGGTTCTTTACCTTGCATGCCATTGCTACCATGCTTTTCGATTCGGTAGCTTTTAAAAATGTGGTTTCCAACGGATTGGTTCTGGATAAAAACGGCAATAAAATGTCGAAACGTCTCGGTAATGCTGTCGATCCGTTTACTACCATCGATCAATATGGTTCCGATGCAACGCGATGGTATATGATTACCAACTCGCAGCCTTGGGACAATCTGCGGTTCGATTTGGCAGGTATTGATGAAGTTAGGCGGAAATTCTTTGGTACCCTTTACAACACCTACAGCTTTTTCGCATTGTACGCCAACATCGATGGTTTTACCTACAGTGAAGAAGAAATTCCGGTGGCCGAGCGCAGTGAACTCGACAGGTGGATACTTTCAGAACTTAACTCACTCATCCTGAGTGTTGATGAATCACTTTCAGCTTATGAGCCTACCAGAGCCGGAAGGGCTATACAAGAGTTTGTTACCGAACACCTGAGCAACTGGTACGTCCGCCTGTCGCGAAGACGTTTCTGGAAAGGAAGCTATTCCAACGACAAAATAGAAGCTTACCAAACCCTATACCATGTGCTGGAAGTGGTTTCGCAACTCATTGCACCCATCGCTCCATTTTTTGCCGATCGGCTTTTTACCGATTTGAACAACGTAACAAAACGTTACCAAGCTATTTCTGTGCATCTTACCGATTTCCCTGTAGCACAGGAAGAAAGAATAGATAAAGACCTGGAAGAAAGAATGCAACTGGCGCAGCAAATATCCAGCATGGTGCTTTCGCTACGTAAAAAAAGCAATGTAAGGGTTAGGCAGCCCCTGTCGAAAATAATGATTCCGGTGCTAAACCCGAAGTTCAAAACGCAGGTGCAAACAATAGAAGATTTGATATTATCGGAGGTAAACATCAAGGCAATTGAATATTTGTCGGAGGACTCCGACGTGCTGGTTAAAAAAATAAAACCAAACTTTAAGACACTCGGACCGAAGTTTGGAAAACAGATGAAAACGCTAGCCACACACATCCAACAACTGGATCAGCAGCAAATAAAAATGCTAGAAACTGATGGTAAATTCAATTTAATAGTTGAAAATCAACCCCTTGAGATAGCCATTGATGATGTGGAAATTTTAACCGAAGACATTCCTGGATGGAGCGTTGCCACGGAGGGTAAAGTCACCGTAGCGCTCGATATCACCATAAACAATGAGCTTCTTAGCGAAGGACTTGCCCGTGAATTGGTAAACAGGGTTCAAAATCTGCGTAAGGATATGGGATTTGAGGTAACTGATCACATTAATCTTAAGGTTTTGAAAAACGAAAATACTGATGCTGCATTTACTGCGTTTGACCAGTATATTTGCTCCGAAACGCTATCTACGCTTGTTTTGAGTTCCGATACCAATTCGGAAAATATGACTGAGGCCGAGTTAACTGAAGGAGTGATTGTACATTTTTCTATTGAAAAAGAATAGTTGAATAAAAAAAGATTATATTTACCTGCCATTTTAAAAGGTTTAAAATGTTGAGGCATAAAAAGATTTTAAAGAAATGGTTTAAAACAGAAGGATATGAACGATAAGATTACAGATGAAAAGAAAAAAACCAGGTATTCTGATGAAGAGCTTGAAGAGTTCAAAGCAATAATTTTAAAGAAACTGGAAAGTGCACGTGAAGATTTAGCCTTGTTGGTAGAAGCATATAGTAACCACAGCGATCACGACATTAACGATACCTCACCAACCTTTAAGGTTCTCGAAGAAGGACAACAGGTATTGTCGAAAGAAGAAAATAGTCGCATGGCTGCCCGGCAACAAAAGTTTATTAACAACCTCGAAAACGCACTTATACGTATTGAAAACAAATCATACGGTATTTGCCGTGCAACAGGAAAGCTTATCAGTAAAGAACGCTTGCGTGCCGTGCCTCATGCCACTTTGAGTATTGACGCGAAAAACAAACAGTCACAAATCGATATCAATCCATAGTCAATTCCAAACAGTTTTCTGATTTGAAAAGAGCCGCTTTTATCATTTTTCTGATTCTAATACTGGATCAGGTTTTTAAGTTTTACATAAAACTGAACATGACCATGGGGGAAGAAATTCCCGTCTTGGGCTCGTGGTTTAACCTTTATTTCACTGAAAACAGGGGCATGGCTTTTGGTTTTCAGTTTGGAGGTGAATGGGGGAAGCTGGCACTAAGTATTTTTCGGATATTGGCTGTGCTGGCGATTGGTGCTTATTTGGTTATCGTCTCGCGACGTAAAAATAACGGAGGGCTCGTTTTTAGCATTTCAATGATTTTTGCCGGTGCCATAGGTAATATTATCGACAGTGCCTTTTATGGCGTATTGTTTACAGAAAGCACTTACCACACGGTAGCCGCCTTTGCGCAGTCTGGTCAGGGCTATGCTACCCTTTTGCACGGCCACGTTGTCGACATGTTGTATTTCCCCATCATCGACCTTGTTCCGGCAGATTTGCCAGCCTGGGTGCCATCGTTCTTCTTTGGTGGCGATGGGCATTTTATTTTCTTTCGGCCTATATTTAATATTGCCGATTCGGCCATCACCATTGGCGTATTTTGGCTGCTGCTATTCGAACGGAAAAAACTCTCTATTTAACCCATTATCAATTTAAAGTCTCTGTTTACTAACTGATTGTTCTCTAGAAACGTGACTTCTTTAAAACGGGTATTCAACCACAATTTGTTGCTTTTTTTAAACCCTATGGCATAATTCATTTGCCCAGTTGCAACCTGTATTTCCAGTTTATTAGCTGTTTTGTCTAAAATTTCATTTTTAAGTTGCTTTCGCCAGATTTCGCTAAGCACAAGTTCCCTGAACTGCGGATGAAACGGGCCGGCAATAAGCTCTTTTCCAATAACAAGTCCTTCGGAGGGATGGAGTCCAACACGCAATATTTCAATATTGGCCTCCTCAAAAACCGGCAATAGCTGCGCTGTCCACACAACGGCATCCTCCAGACTCAAAGGCTGGTATTTGGCCTCATTGTACCATTGATGTAGCAAGGTGTCTCTGATTACAACTGTAGGATAAATGCGGGTAGAGGTTGCCCCAAGTGAAACAATGCTCTGGGCAGTATGCAAAGCCGCCATTAGCGAATCGCCCGGAAGACCGATCATCATCTGCAAACCCAGCTCAAACCCTCTTTCCAAAATCATTTTTGATGCTTGCGCAATTTGACTGGCAGTATGTCCGCGTCGTGATCGGTGTAATACCTGGTCATCAAACGATTGAGCGCCAAGTTCAATGGTGGTAACATGGTAATTTTGCAACAAAGTCAATACGTCATCATTAATGTAATCGGGTCGGGTACTCACACGAATGCCATCAACTTGCGATGACAGCACGTAAGGCTCTACCAACTTGAGATAGCTTTCCTGCTCCTCAACAGGAATTCCGGTAAAATTACCTCCAAAAAAGGCTATATCTACCTTGCGTGGAAAATGCTTGAATGAGACAAGGTGCTCATTAACAATTTTTATGATGTCATCGGATGAAGGTATTGAAATATGCCCGCTTATTTTACGTTGATTACAGAATACACACCGAAACGGACAGGCCAGCTCGGGAATAAAAATTGGTATGTTGTAATGTTTAAGCATATTTAAATCAACTGCAAAGTTCACAATATTTTAGATATTTTTGCACCGAAATTGTTTAAGAAAATTCACAATCATCACGTATAAAAATTGGCATATGAAATCCATGATTAAAAAAAGCTCAGGACTGGTCTTGTTAGTCCTGATTGGGTTATTGATAGCAGGAGGAACAACATCCTGCAAAAGCAAGAAAAAGTTGGCACGTGAACAAGCCGCTGTTGAGTATGCGGCCAAGGTATCGCAAGCTAAATCTGATCTGAATGCCATTATCGATGGCACTTCGCAATGGACTCTGGACGAACAAAATAAACGCATTGAAGTAATTCAGTCGTACAATATCGACGACCCGGAAGTTGTAGCTCTTTTAGACAAAGCCAGTTCGGTGATTGCAATGAAACAAGCTGAAAATGAGCGTAAAATTGAAGAAGAACGGCTGCGCAAAATAGAAGAAGAAAAAATGAAGGCTGAACAGTCAAAATACCAGCCCATCGAATCAGATTTTCAAGCCATAGCTGGAGCTATTAACTTGGATGCCGCCAATAGCGCAATAAACACAGCCTTGCAAAAATATGCCACCCCTGATGTGCCGGTTTTAATTATTATTAGCCAGTCGGACGGGTTTAACGATTACGATAGGCCAACCACAATTGCCTTGTTTTTGAACTACCTGAAAGATAAAAAACAAAACAACTTCCAAATTGAAACCGTTAAATACGATAGTCAGGGGAAAATTACCGAACTCGAACTTATTAAAAAATAGAAACCATGAAGAAGCTCACCATAATCCTATTACTTGCGCTGGGGTTTGGCATCATATCGGCCACAGCACAGGAATTAAGCCCAGAACGTAAATTGGCTATCGACAGTCTGGCCCTCGAAAAAGTTCGCGATTTAAGTAAATACATCAGCATTATTGGCAACAAAGAAACACCCTGGAGCGAGGCCAACAGGGTAATCGACCGTGCCGAAGAGTTGTTTATGCTTGGCAGCGAAATGGGCGTATCGTCGCTTACCAAACAAGAAATTAACTACTATACCGTACGCAAATACTTTGAACGCTTGATGCGCCTGAACTACAACAAAGTAGATATCGAATGGTACAATATCGAGTACGTTAGCGACTTGCAACAACAACCCGACGGCACTTACGTTGGTGTAATTACCATTTTTCAAAAGTTTAAAGGGTATGATGCCGAAGGACGTTTAATTTACCAAGACACAACAAAAAAGGATATTACCGTGTATGTAAAACGCAAAGAAACGCAAATTGGTGGCCGACTAATTGGTTTCTGGGATGTACTTTTGGGAGATATTCGTGTTAAAGAAACAGCCAAATAATTGGTTCGCCCTAATAAAAATCATCTCGTTTTGCATGATATTCCCACAAGGTGATTAGTTTTGTTCTCTCGTTTCCAAAAGTTAAATAAAGACACCAAATCCAATGAAAAAAATTTCTAACTTACTTTTAATTGCTATCGTTGTAATGATAGCCGCTTGCAACCAACCCGTTAAAAATACTGGAAATGCAAGTATCCAACTCACCCTTGCCGGTGCCAATGGCGACAGTATCTTTCTAGCTCAACGTGTTGGTGGTGAAGTTGTAACATTCGACTCTGCCGTTTTTACCGACGACAATACCGAAATTTGGGCAAACGTAGAGCTGCCTGAGCTTTTCTACCTTAGGTTTAAAAACGCCAAAGGAAATATCCCTGTTTTTGTTGAAAAAGGTGAAATGACCATTACCGGCGATTACAACGACCTGAAAAATTTGACCATCACAGGTTCTGTGTCACAGGAAGATTTGGATGCATTCAATGCTGAAACAATGGCCATGGACATGCAAATGAATATGATAGGACAGCAATACGGACAAGCCCGCCAAGTTGGTGATACCGAAAAAATGGACTCGTTAGAGGCTAAATACATTGAATTAGACAACCTGAAATCGGCATTTATTACCCAGTATGCTTTTAATAATCCTGAAAAAGTTGTTGCAGCGTTTATGATTCTTAGCAACTCATATCAGTATGAACTTGATATGCTCGACAGCCTGACTTCATCTTTTTCCCCAGTAATTGGCCAATCAGAATATGTAAAAAATCTTCAAGATCAGGTGGCTACTTTAAAAAGTGTAGCTATTGGCCAACCATTTGTTGATTTTACGCTAGACACTCCTGAAGGCGTGGCCATGCCATTGTCGTCAGTAACTGGGAAAAATTATGTTTTGGTTGATTTTTGGGCTGCTTGGTGTTCACCTTGTAGGGCTGAAAATCCTAATGTTGTAGCTGCCTACAACAAATACCACGACAAAGGGTTTGATGTGTTTGGTGTTTCTTTTGACAAAGACAAAGCCAGCTGGGAAAAAGCCATTGCCGATGATCAACTTACCTGGCCTCAGGTTTCTGACTTACAGTACTGGAGTAGCGAAGCTGGCAAACTATATGGTATTCAATCCATTCCTCAAAATATCCTGATAAGCCCCGAAGGCATTATCATCGACAAAAATCTGCGGGGTGAAGCGTTGCACCTTAAATTGCAAGAATTGCTCGATTAGAAGCAGTACCGCGATTTTCTTCGATTTAACAAAAAGCCAACTATAATTCGTTGGCTTTTTTGTTTATACGGTGTTTTTCAGGGTTTTGATCACGAACAAAACGCAACCACTCTTCAGGGTATCCAGTAGCGTTTATCTGTCGGTTTTCGTCTTTAATGTACCCGTCGTTGTATTTGGTTATAAGCCTGTTTCCCAGCTCAACCCACTGTTGGTGAACAAAATCGCCCATCTCAACAGAATAAATTGTAAGAAACTTAACACGTTCTTCAAGAGGCAATTTAAGTGCTATATACTCAACAGAATCCTGCTGCCTTACAAGCATATCCTCGATTTCTTGTTGTTCTTTTAAAATGTCCAGCACCATATCGCGGTAGCGGATGTTGGCATAGTTAGCAGCCAAATTAAACGCCCACCAAGCCGACTCATTTGAATAGGCATTGATGTCGCCTGTTCGAAAAGGTTTGGCTATTTCGGTAACCTGACAATAAACCGGAAAATAACACGTGGTAAAACTGTCGTCGACGCCAAACCACATAACGCCCCCAATTTCATCAGGAAGGTAATTGCGCATTTGCGCTACAAAGCTAAAAGCTGTATTGTAGGTACTTATGGCCCGCTCCCACGAATAAGTGGCGGAATCAATTTCCCACGAAAGTGGTCGTATGCGGTTGGGGTTTCCAAAAGGCCCCGCTTCCAGCCCAACAGTCATGTCAAAGGGTGTGTTTTCATAATGATCGCGTGCCAGCGCAAAAACATCTTGCAAACTGAGTTTTTTGTCAGGGCGAATAAACAAAGGATAGGGTTTGGCATTTTCAATTCCACGATTATAATCTGGCGAAAAGCCTACCGATGGTGCTGCCCGACTAAAAATACTCCAAACACGTGTTTCAGTGTACTTTAAATGATCAGGTGTTGGCGGGTCATACACATCGTTAAAACGAAATACCGAATCCTTTTTTGGATCGAAATAGCCCATTTCGACAGCTATTTTCATGATGTTTTCCGAATACAAACAGTTTTCCGGATCATCCAATGGAAACGCTCCAATGCGTGCGTGGTTTGCATGGGCAGTGATCATACCATCGGGTACGCGTTGTGCTACCCAAACGGCTGTTCCATGCCCACCAGCTCCAATCATTTCCAAAATCCAAGCTTCATCGGGGTCGGCAATTGAAAACGATTCGCCCTCACTTCCATACCCATAAACATCCACCAACGAGGTAATTACTTCAATGGCTTCACGGGCATTTTTTGCTCTAAGCAAAGCCAGTCGCATCAAATCCCAGTACTTTAGTGGCATGTCTTTGTCCCAAAGCGCTTCACGACCCATAAAAGTAGTTTCGCCAATAGCCAGTTGAAATTCATTCATTTGAAACCCAACAATAGCATAAGTATGGAGTATTTGATGAATTTTTGTTGGCTTTCCAGACAAACTCGTAAATACAAGCGAATCACCAGCCTTATGATCAGCAGCAGGTGTTGTATTCAAATGATAAAGCCACTCGCCATCATTGCTGTAATACAGAAAGGTAGAGCTGTCGGCAGAGGCGCCCTTTGTTACCAGAATATTGGTGCAAGAAAAACCTGCCAGCCCAATAACCAAGAAAATCAATGTTACAACACTTTTCATCAGGAGAGATTAGTTAAGGATGCGGTGAAACAAAAGTAAATCAAAAACCTAAAAAAAAAGGGAGTCAAAACTGACCCCCTTTTTTTACTAATGTGAACTCCCTGTGACTTTCAGTTTATCACCTGTTTCGGTAATAATTAACTTGTAGGTTTCAGGGTTATAGCCCGGAAATTTAACATGTGGAGCTACATAAATATATCCTTCAGGCACTTCGGCTTTGGTTTTCACGTTACCGTCCATATACTTCATAAACAGGTATTGGTAAAGGTTTTTCCAAATACCGAACACGTCAGCACCCACGCCACACGAATAGTTGGTGAGGTAGTTCAGCGCGGTTTCTCTATCGCTGTCGAACAAAGCCATTGCCCCGGCATCAACTGCAGGAGTTATGCTGATAAACCCTGTTTCGAGTTCATTTTGTACCTTTTGTATTTCGGGATGTATGGTGTTGTATTTGGTGTAGGCAAAATTTTGAACCTGATTAAAAATCCAAAAACCGGAGGTCTCTGACCATTCCATCATTGAGCCGTTACCCACTTCAAAGTTTTTGGGTATTCTGGTAATGCTGCTGTACATGGGCATGTAAACCGCACCCGAAGCATCGTCGACACTCCACCAGAAAATGCCACCTACGGCATCAGGAAGCCAGTTTCTGGACTGTGTAACGAAAGAGAATCCGGTTTGTTGGGTAGCAGTAGCACGTTCGTTGCAATAGGTTTGTCCTTCTACTTCCCAGGTTAAGGGACGCCAGCGGTAAGGAAGTCCAAAAGGCCCTGCTCCCACATCGAGGCTCATGTCGAGTTCGGTATTTTCGAGATGATCGCGCATAAAGTTCATCATATCGTGAACGCTAACCTTTTGTTCAGGTTTTACCCACAAAGGCATTCTGTTGGTAGCATAATGGTTGGGATTGGTCTTTCCATTATCAAATTTTTCATTGTGTTTGATGTCACCTTTTACATAATCCCAGTATTTGTCCATGCCACCGGCAACAACATTAAACATAGTCCAAACGCGGATTTCACAAAAACGTGCCCCGCCAAAATCAACAGGTGCGTAGGTGTCGCTAAACGAAAAATCAGCATCTTCGCCCGTGTACCAACCTTTATTTTTAGCAAAAGAAATTACATCGGCAGCATAAACACATTCGAGTTCCGGGTTATTTATTTTGTCCATTTCGTTTGAAGAAATGGCGTTTTTTTTGAGCGTCTGTGGGAAAGTAGTAATCCGTGCCTGGTTGGCATGACCCGAAACATAACCATCGGGGATTTTTAGGGCTACCCAAACGGCTCCT
>CAYWNI010000005.1:0-22891 GCA_964459525.1 uncultured Lentimicrobiaceae bacterium
AGACAAATCAGAATATACATCATTTGTTATTTTTAGCCAGGAACTAGAAGCCAAATCAAAAACAAAAATGTCGGATTGCCCGTTTTGAGAAGCCGAAACAACCATCTTTCTTCCATCATCTGAATAGGAAAAAGCATTTATCTTTTGAACGTTATACAGAATCTGCCGTGTGAATTTTTTTGTTTCCAATTCATATAAGTACAACCAAGGCATGCCTTTATCTTCGATGACCAGCGCTAAAATTTTACCTGTAGGATGCCAAGCCAATAAAGGGTAACTGTAATCGGTTTTGGTATCGATCATCACACCTTTTTTAAGAATTCTTTTCTTCTTTCCTGTAGTCAAATCCATTAAGAACACCTTATATTTACCCATTTCGTTGGTGGTATAAACCAACTTGTCGCCTTCCGGACTTATGGTGGGACGACTAAAAACAACATCCTCCCGATACTTCAACTTCAAAGGATTGTTGGGCAATTGCGTATTGCCAACAAACGGTTGGTATTCTGCCTGATAATAACTCTTCCAAGCTTCAACAATTTGTTTATACGACAGGCCTGTAACATACAGAAAGCCCTTGTCGATGCTATTGCTCATGCTCGTCATATGAATGATGTTGCTCACTGCGCTCTGACCATACTTATTGGCAATAAAACGCCAGAGTGAATGACCAGCATAAGTGGCATCTTCTCCTTCCAGGTTGTTAAGTTTACTGTATCTTCCTGACAAAATACCATCGCGAACCACGTTATCGTATTCAACGCTCCATTCTTTTCCTAACCAGCTGATCAGCCCAATTCGATACCACGATGGCAGGCTAAAAAAAGTAGCATTTTTTACCTGTTGGGTTAGCGATCCGCCAAACATCAACTGATTAAACATTACCTCAGCGATGCCAGAACGAATCTGGTCTTCATAATTCACATGATTGCCATCGAAGTAAATAAAAACTTTTGAGCCTATAATGTGGGTTACTCCGCCAACATTGTAGTTTTCATCCGTCATTAACCCGATGTTACTTTGCTTGAGGTCGGTGAGGTTGTTAAAAACAATAAATTGGATACGTTTATCCAAAATAGTTTCCATTTTGGCTTCAATTACCGGAATTTGCTCTGTTGCATAACGGGCTGCATATTCAGCTAATTCCTTTCCGTTGAGGTAAAAATACGTATCCAAATCATCAAATTTGTAGAAAGTCCAGTAGAACTCATTAAACTGCACCCGATTCTTTCCAAAATTTTGATTCGATCCGTTATAAAACTGAGCGACACCCTGAATACTCATAAACATACCAACAGCACTCAATATCAAAACGATAAATCTATTTGGTAAATACCGGAATAATATTTTTAGTATTGCTGATCTCACTGTTTACGGTTAGAATGGCTAAATTATAACAAATATTAAACCAAATTATTTTATTTGTAATCGGCAGTTTCTACCTGCTTTACACTATTTTTGACCCTATCAAAACACATTTCTCATGATTACTGTTAAGCTTTTTACTTTCAACCCGTTTCAAGAAAACACCTATATACTAAGCGACGAAAGCGGTGCTTGTGTTATTATTGATCCGGGCATGAACAACCAAGAAGAGGAAAGGGTGTTTTCTTCGTTTATAACCAAAAATCAACTCAAGCCTGTTCTGCTGCTCAACACCCATACCCACATCGACCACATTACAGGAAACGATTTTGTAAACAGAACCTACAAACTGCCGTTACATGCCCATTCGGGAGGAATCCAATTTTTGGACAGTGCCAAAGTTCAGGCCAACTTTTATGGTTTAAATCTCGAAACGGTCGTCCCGATTGAGAATTTTTTAAACGATGGCGACATTATTAAATTCGGCAACAGCGAACTGAACGTACTTTACACTCCAGGGCATGCCGAAGGAAGTCTGTGTTTTTATGCCCCCGACTCCAATTTTGTGGTTACCGGAGATGTGCTGTTTTATCAAAGCATAGGGCGCACCGACCTCCCGACAGGTGATTATGAACAACTCCAGCAAAGCATTTGGAAAAAACTATTTGTACTACCCGAAACCACACTGGTGTATCCGGGCCATGGCCCACACACCACCATTGGCGCTGAAAAATCAGACAACCCTTTTGTAGCCATCGGTCACGACACCATTTAACCAACGCAAACAATTGATTGATCAGAGCACCATACAAACCATAATCGAAACAGCTCATGTTGAGGATGTTATTGGTGAATTCGTTACCCTAAAAAAGAGGGGGACAAATTACCTGGGGCTTTGTCCTTTTCACAATGAAAAAACCCCCAGTTTCAGCGTGTCGCCTACTAAAGGCATTTACAAATGCTTCGGCTGTGGAAAAGCAGGCAATGTTGTTAACTTCATCATGGAGCATGAGCACTACAGCTACCCCGAAGCGCTGAAATACCTTGCCAAGCGATACAGCATTGAAATTAACGAAGAAGAACTAACACCCGAAAAGCAGCAGGAAATTGATGAGCGGGATAGCCTGTTTGCCGTAAATAATTTTATTACCGATTACTTTGTCAAGAATCTTTTTGAAAGTGAAGAAGGCCGCTCGGTAGGTTTAAGCTACTTTAAGGAGCGTGAATTTAGAGAAGGGACAATTCGTGAATTTCAACTGGGCTACGCCCACGAAGGTTGGGACGATTATACCAAAGAAGCCATAAAAAATGGCTACAAGAAAGAAGCTTTAATAAAAACAGGGCTCACCATCGAAAAAGACGGTAAACTGTTCGACAGGTTTCGAGGTCGGGTAATTTTTCCAATTCACAACCTCACAGGTAAGGTTATCGGATTTGGCGGCCGTATTTTGTCGTCAGATAAATCCAAAGCCAAATACCTGAACTCGCCTGAATCGGAAATTTACTACAAAAGCAAAGTGCTTTACGGTATTTATTTAGCTCGAAATGCCATTGTTAAGCAAAATAGCTGCTACCTTGTTGAAGGATATACCGATGTTATTTCGTTGTATCAGGCAGGCATTCAAAATGTTGTGTCTTCATCGGGGACGTCACTCACGGTCGATCAAATAAAACTGATCAAGCGTTATACACCCAATATCACCTTGCTCTACGATGGCGATCCAGCTGGGATAAAAGCTTCATTTCGCGGTATCGACCTGATTTTGGAGCAAGGCATGAATGTAAAAGTGGTGCTTTTTCCGGAGGGAGAAGATCCTGATTCATTTGCAAAAACACACCGAACCGCAGAAACAGATGAATTTATCACCTCCAACGCGGTTGATTTCCTGACGTTTAAAACGAATCTCCTACTCAAAGAATCGACCGGTAATCCGGCAGCACGTGCTGAATTGATAAAAGAAATTGTACAGTCGATCGCCTTGATTCCTGAAGCCATAAACCGAACCGTTTATATTCAGGAATGCAGCACCATTATGGGCATTCCCGAACAAACGCTCATGAATGAGCTGAACAAAATGCTGCGGCAACGTTTTGGCAAAAAGCATGATATTGCAACCAAAGAAATTACCGAAACTGAACCGAAGCAATCCGTAGAAGAGCAAATTACCATCGACCCGTTAAGTATTGAATTTCATGAACAGGAAATTATGCGCTGGATGCTCGTGTATGGTAACGAAGAAATTACGGTAGTAAACGAAGAAACAGATCAGGATGAAACAACCATCATAAGCACGTATTTCATTAACGATTTAAAACACGATCATTTGCAACTTGAAAATCCGATTTTAGCAAAAATGATTGCCGAGTTTCAAGAATCAATTGACAAGAATACAGAAGTAAATGAAAAGTATTTTCTAAACCATCCTGATTCTGAAATTGCTGCCATGGCCATTCAGCTAATTTCCTATCCGTATCAGTTGAGTGAAAATTGGGAGAAAAATCACATTTATGTAAAAATGGAATCAGATGAGTTGAGACAAAATGCCATTGAAATTTTAATGGCGTTTAAACACCGTTTGTTGAGCAAGCAGCTAAAAGAGATTACCAAGCGCATGCAACATGCCAAAGATGAAGCGGAGATATTCGTGCTTCAGCAGCAACATTTTGAGATGAAACAGCTAGAAATTTTAATCGCGAAGGAACTGAAAAGACCTCTCAACTACTAGACAATTCGTAGCTTTCAATGAGCAAATAAATCTGTCGGTGGCTTCATCGGGCAGTAACGAAAGTATCAGAATTTACAGTAAAAGTGTTTTATTTTCCAACACCCACATTGGCAGGCAACGAAAGATGTGCCTGAACTAACATCCATTTACCTTCAATTTTTTCGACAACACCCGTGAACCTGAGACCATTGTAAACACGCGCTTCGCCTTTGTAAATAAAGTTATAGGTAAGCCGCTCGGCAAACCATGCGGTATTACCAGAACAATTTAGTTTGATGAACTGATCTGAAACTGAAATATAGGTTTCACTAATTTGGGAAAATTGGTTTTTTACCGCAGATTTAATGTTTATCCAGCCCATGAGTTGGTCTTCAGAATCAGTTCCATAAAGTATAATGTCAGAATTGGGTGCCCAAATGTCTTGAATTAAATCAAAATCCTGACGCTCGTTGGCAATTACATATTGCTCAAGTAAATTTTCTATCGCCAACTGGTCGTCTTTCCGGCTGGTTTGCTGCTCGCAATCCTGACAAGATGAAAAAAACAAGGCGATAGTAACGAATAAAGGAAGAAAATAGGATTTCATGGTGGTATATTTTGATGAAAATATTGCTGTGAAGATACGGAATTTATGCCTAAAAGAACCTTCATTATTGTTATTTAGAAGTAATCCAAGTAGGTAGGTGCATTTTATCATAATGATCACTAAATAAATAATTTAAAAAAACTACTTTGTATTTTCAGCAAATAGTTGTAAAATTGCAGCCATTTTAAACCAACGATTTTCCATAGTAAATGAGTAATAGATTAGGACAACAAAATGCGCTGAAAAGAACAGGTCTTTTATTACTGATCTTATTCATTATCAGCCTAAAAGGCTTCACACAGCACCATTCGGAAAACAACAATCAAAACCAGGAAAACTGGCAGGACGAAGTTGTCGCAGAGGAATTCAAGGCCGGTGACATGATTATTGGTCACATTACCGATAGTTACGACTGGCACATCATGGATTGGGGAGATACCCACTTGAGTATTCCGCTTCCGGTAATGATTTACGACAAGGGTGAATTTCATTTTTTTATGTCCTCAAAATTTCATCACGGCCACGACAGTCATTTGGGTTATTACATTACCCATGAAGGTTTTAACTCTGGAAAAATTGTAAGTAAAGATGATCTCGGCCTTGAAGTGAGGCCTGATTTGGATTTTTCCTTCACCAAGAATGTGCTGGCTATATTTCTGAGTATTTTCATGCTAAGCTTTATCTTTATTTCTGTTGCCAACAGTTACAAACGCCACGAAGGACAAGCACCCAAAGGGTTGCAATCGTTGCTTGAACCTATTATTATTTTTGTTCGCGACGACATTGCTAAAGCATCCATCGGCGAAAAACGATATGAAAAATACCTGCCCTTTTTGTTGACCATCTTTTTTTTCATCCTGATTAACAATTTATTGGGTATTGTACCCTTTTTCCCGGGAGGCGCTAACGTAACCGGAAATATAGGCGTTACCGGAGTCATAGCCGCTTTCACTTTTATAATTGTTACCTTTAGCGGCAACAAAAACTATTGGCTTCACATTGTAAACGCACCAGGTGTGCCTTGGTGGCTTAAAATTCCTATTCCACTTATGCCTGTAGTTGAGTTAGTGGGTATTTTTACTAAGCCATTTGTTCTAATGGTTCGTCTCTTTGCCAACATCAGTGCGGGGCATATTATCATTCTCGGTTTTATCAGCTTAATCTTTATTTTTGGCGAAGTCAGCGAAGGGCTGGGATACGGGGTTTCTGTAGTTTCGGTGGCATTTACCATTTTTATGGATTTACTCGAAATACTGGTTGCGTTCATTCAAGCATATGTGTTCACATTGCTTTCAGCCTTGTATTTTGGAATGGCTACCGAGGAAGCACATCATTAATTTTTTGAAACCATTAATCACTAAATAACAAATAGAAATTATGGACTTATTAGCAATTTTACTTCAGGTAGCAGCCGATCTGACTCCTTATGCAAAAATGGGAGCAGGTTTAGGAGCTGGTATTGCAGCCATCGGTGCCGGTATCGGTATTGGTCAAATTGGTCGCAGTGCTGTTGAATCAATCGCACGTCAGCCCGAGGCTGTTGGCGATATTCGCTCCAACATGATTGTTGCAGCTGCGCTGATTGAAGGTGTTGCCTTCTTTGCAATTGTTGTTTGTTTGTTGATTGTATTCATATAATCACCGACAATAGACATGGTATTAAGCCTCAGCGGTTGGCTGAGGCTTAATATCCTTTTTATTTGATCACTAAAATGAAATTTATATGCCACTAATCAATCCCGGACTTGGACTTATAGTATGGATGACACTCGCTTTCCTGATTTTGCTTTTCGTATTGGCGAAATTTGCATGGAAACCCATCCTGGCCTCTTTGAAAGAGCGTGAAGATTCAATTGAAAACGCTTTACAGGCCGCCGATAAAGCCCGTTTAGCCATGGAAGATTTAAAACTTGGCAACGAGAAACTTTTGCAGGAAGCCAAAGACGAACGCGACATAATTTTGAAAGAAGCACGGCGACTCAAAGAAAACATCATGAATGAAGCCCGTGAAAAAGCGGGAGTTGAAACCAAAAATATGATTCAGGGAGCACGCGAACAGATTATAAGTGAGAAAAATGCTGCCATCGCTGAAATAAAAAACACCATAGCTTCCTACTCGATCGATATAGCCGAAAAAGTATTACGCGAAGAGCTGCACGACAAAGGAAAGCAAATGTCTTATGCAGAAAAACTGCTTAAAGAATCACGACTAAACTAATAACCGAATGCGAATCAATCTGTTGTCAAGAAGGTATGCGCAGGCTGTTTTTGATCTGGCCGGTGAATTTAAGCTCGTAGACCGGGTGAACACCGACTTGTTGCTTGTAGGAAAAGTTTTTGCCGAAAACCGTCAGTTAAAAACAGTGATTAACAATCCTGTAATCGACACGTATAAAAAGGTTAAAATCCTTGAATTGCTGTTGAAAAAAGAAGTGTCCGACCTAACATTGAGGTTTATCATTCTCATCACAAAAAAAGGACGGGAATCTTATATTACAACAGTTTGCGAAGCCTATCACGACATTTATCAGGCATACAAAAATATTTTGGATGTTGAAATAACTACCGCAATCCAAATAAACAGCGAACTAAAAAAGGAAGTGATATTAAAAATGGAAAAGGCCACCAACATGAAAGTCGATTTGCAGGAAAAAATCGATGAAGGTATTGTTGGCGGGTTTGTGTTAAAGTTTAAAGACTACAAATACGATTCCAGTATTATTAATGAACTGAATAAGCTGCGGGAAGTTTTTTCGCATCATCAATACATTAAGAAATTTTAAATTAGAAAATAGATAGTATGGCAGACATTAAACCAGCTGAAGTATCAGCCATTCTTCGAAAAGAACTTGCAGGATACGAATCAGAATCTGTACTCGAAGAAGTAGGGTCTATTCTCCAAATTGGGGATGGCATTGCACGTGTTTACGGCCTATCAAACGTAGAAGCCGGCGAATTGGTTGAGTTTGAAAAAACCGGACTTAAAGGCATCGTTCTGAACCTTGAGGAAGACAATGTTGGTATTGTTTTGCTTGGCGAAACAGAAGACCTAAATGAAGGTGATACCGTAAAAAGAACGCGCCATATTGCCTCTATAAAAGTGGGCGAAGGACTTCTGGGTCGTGTGGTAAACACGCTTGGTCAACCCATCGACGGCAAAGGTCCTGTTGCAGGAAAAACCTACGAAATGCCCCTTGAGCGCAAAGCCCCAGGAGTAATTTATCGGCAGCCTGTAAACGAGCCGCTTCAAACCGGTATTAAAGCTGTAGATGCCATGATTCCAATTGGTAGAGGACAACGCGAGCTGATTATTGGCGACCGCCAGACCGGTAAAACTGCCATTGCCATTGATACCATCATCAACCAAAAAGAGTTTTTTGAAAAAGGAGAACCTGTTTTCTGTATTTATGTGGCCTCCGGGCAAAAAAGCTCAACCGTAGCCAACATCCAACAGATATTGGAAGACAATGGCGCTATGGCCTACACAACCATCGTAATGGCTTCTGCTTCCGATCCTGCCGCCATGCAGTTCTACGCTCCATTTGCAGGTGCTGCCATTGGTGAGTTTTTTAGAGATACGGGGCGTCCCGCTCTGGTAATTTACGATGACCTTAGCAAACAGGCCGTAGCCTACCGCGAAGTTTCGTTATTGCTGCGTCGTCCTCCGGGTCGTGAAGCCTATCCTGGCGATGTGTTTTATCTCCATTCACGTCTGCTGGAGAGAGCTGCCAAAATCATCAACGCCGACGACATTGCCCGTCAGATGAATGATGTTCCCGAAAGTATTAAAGACATTGTAAAAGGTGGCGGCTCATTAACTGCTCTTCCAATTATCGAAACACAAGCCGGTGACGTTAGTGCATATATCCCAACCAACGTTATTTCAATTACCGATGGTCAGATTTTTCTTGAAAACGACCTGTTTAACTCAGGTATCCGTCCTGCCATTAACGTAGGTATTTCGGTATCGAGGGTAGGTGGAAATGCACAAATCAAGTCGATGAAAAAAGTTGCAGGTACACTCAAACTCGACCAGGCCCAATACCGTGAACTTGAAGCTTTTGCTAAGTTTGGTTCCGACCTCGACCCTGCTACCATGGCCGTGCTTAATAAAGGAAAGCGCAACGTAGAGATTCTGAAACAACCTCAGTATTCACCCATGCGCGTTGAACATCAGGTGGCTATTATTTACTGTGGATCGCAAAATCTGCTGTCCAAAGTACCGGTTGAAAAAATAATCGACTTCCAATCGCAGTATTTAATGCACCTCGACACACATCATGCAAAAGAGTTGAAAGAGCTTGCTGCCGGTAAGTTCACCGACGAAATTACAGGTGTACTTAAAAAAGCAGCAGCCGAAATAGCTCGTCAATACGAAAAATAATCACTTACCAAACTAACTATGGCTAGTCTTAAAGAAGTAAGAGTAAGGATTTCCTCGGTAAACAGCACCCGACAGATTACCAGTGCCATGAAAATGGTTGCTGCGTCAAAACTGCGGCGTGCTCAAAATGCCATCCAAAACATGCGCCCTTACGCCAACAAACTGCTCGAAATATTGCACAACATAAGTGCCGACATGGAGGACAGCGACGAAGGTAAATTTGCTGTAGATCGGGGAGATAATAAAGTTTTAATAGTTCTTATTACTTCAAATAGAGGGCTTTGTGGCGCATTCAATTCCAGCGTTGTAAAAGAAGCTCTATCACTTGTTCGCACTACCTATTCTGCTCAATTTCATGCCGGTAAAGTTGATTTTTACTGTATCGGGAAAAAAGGTGCCGATGGGTTAAATGCTGCCGGAATTAAACCAAACACCTTAAATGTTGATCTGTTCGACCACCTTAATTTTGCCGATTCCAATGTTATAGCCGATTCTTTTATGCAAATGTTTTTGAATAAAGAATACGACAGGGTGATTTTGGTTTATAACGAGTTTAAAAATGCTGCCGTCCAACTTTTGCAAACAGAACAATTGTTGCCTGTGATGCAAAAAAAGATAGATCCGGCAGAGATAGAAGCCGAATCAAATTATATTTTCGAGCCGAACAAGGAAGAAATTCTGGAAGCCATTGTGCCTAAAACCATTAAAGTGCAACTATATAAAGCTTTACTCGACAGCTTTGCAGCTGAGCATGGAGCACGGATGACGGCCATGCATAAGGCTACCGAAAATGCCGACGAAATGCTTAAAGAACTCAAACTTAAATACAACAAAGCCCGTCAAGCTTCCATTACAAACGAAATTCTGGAAATTGTGGGAGGCGCAGAGGCCCTGAAAGGATAATAATTCATACAACAACATACAAAAAGCAGTTAAATGTATTTATTTAGCTGCTTTTTGCATTTATACAATGCGGTATTTCAATCTCGCTGCTAATATCCTTACGAACCGTCACATCTGTGTAAGCATCAAATATGCTTAAAACACATTTTAAAATAACATACCTTTGCTGAAACAATACCTATTGTCTGTGATTACAAAGCAACATATAAAACAACTCACCAAAAACTCATTCCCTGAGTTGATTTCCATCAGGCGACACCTGCACCAGCACCCGGAATTAAGCTTCCAAGAAGAAAAAACGGCTGACTATATCAGTCAATTGCTTACAAACTGGGGCATTAAACACCAAACAGGGATTGCAGGTTTCGGGATAACAGGTGTAATCGAAGGAAAAACCCCAGAGAAAAAAACTGTCGCCTTGCGTGCCGATATGGATGCACTCCCGATAAACGAAGCCAACAAAATTGATTATATCTCGCTGAATACCGGGGTGATGCATGCCTGTGGCCACGATGTACACATGACTTGCTTGTTGGGAACTTTGAAAATACTTCAGTCGCTAAGGCAAGGTTTTGAGGGACGTGTTAAGTTTATTTTTCAACCTGCAGAAGAAACACTCCCAGGAGGAGCTCTCCCTATGATTGAAGCTGGTGTGCTTAAAAACCCAACGGTGGATCGTATTTTGGGGCAGCACGTTTTTCCAGAAATGGAAGCTGGGAAAATTGGAATCAGACCAGGCGCCTACATGGCTTCATCCGACGAAATCAATTTAATTATTAAAGGGCAGGGCGGTCATGGTGCTATTCCGGATCGAATTAACGACACGGTTTTGGCCATGGCGCACATAATCATAGCCTTACAACAAGTTGTTTCGCGCCGCATTCCCCCACGTATTCCGGCAGTTCTTTCTTTTGGAAAAGTAATCGCCAACGGAGCACACAACGTAATTCCGTCAGAAGTGGTGGTGAGAGGGACTTTTAGAACTTTTGACGAAACTTGGCGCAATAAAGCGCATCAGTTTATCAAACAAATTGCGCAAAATACCGCTGAGGCAATGGGCGTAAGCTGCGAAGTGGTTATTGACAAAGGTTACCCTGTGGTGATAAACAGTGTTTATGAAACCGAACTCATTCGCGAGGCTGCCATTGATTACCTTGGGGCCGAAAATGTTATTGATTTGGACATCAGGACTACAGCTGAAGATTTTGGGTATTTTTTACAAGAGGTTCCTGGTAGTTTCTACCGACTTGGAACTGGAAATGAAGAACGAAAAATCACATCAAATCTACATACCAACACTTTTGACATCGACGAAAGTGCTCTGGAAACAGGAACGGGATTAATGATCTGGCTTGCTTTAAATAGCCTTGAAAAATAACTATACTTATGCTCGTTGGCGACAAATCATATCAAACTGTTTGGATGGAAGGCACTTCTGTATTCATGATACAGCAAAACCTGCTTCCGTTTGAGTTTAAGATTCACGAATGCCCAACCTACTGGGACACCTGTATGGCCATAACCGATATGGTAGTAAGAGGCGCCGGCGCTATTGGCGCTGCCGCAGGATTTGCCATGGCACAAGCCTTTGTTATGCAACGCAACCGAACCCGCGCCATCACCATCCGCGAAGCACGGCAGGACATTGAATCAACCCGCCCCACTGCCCGAAATTTGTTTTATGCAGTCGATAGAGTTTATCAGGCAGGCTTAATTTCGCCTGAAAATGCAGTTGTTGAGGCCCAAAAAGTAGCCAAACAAGATGAGCAAGACTCGAAACGGATTGGGGAGATTGGAAGCGACCTAATTGGTAAAAAAGCCAATATCCTTACCCATTGTAATGCGGGCTGGCTAGCCTTTGTAGATTACGGAACCGCTCTGGCACCCATCTATTTATCGCACCGGCAAGGCAAAGACGTTTTTGTTTATGTAGATGAAACCCGCCCCCGAGGGCAAGGTGCACGTCTTACTGCATGGGAGCTTTACAATGCGAAAATACCCCATGTAATTATCCCCGACAATGCAGCAGCTACACTTATGGCCAACGGAAAAATAAATATGGTGATTGTAGGTGCCGACAGAATTGCCACTAATGGCGATGTGGCCAATAAAATTGGCACATTTGGCAGGGCCATATTGGCCTATGAGTTCGGAATTCCATTTTATGTGGCTGCTCCTACTTCTACATTCGATATGGATTGTAAAACGGGTAAAGGCATTCCTATTGAAGAGCGTAGCCCCGATGAAGTGCTGTACCAGTCGGGAATGGATTCCAATGACAATTATGTAAAAATACGCGTGTGTTCGCCTGGTTCTGACGCCTACAATCCAGCTTTTGACGTTACTCCTGCCAAATACATTACCGGAATAATTACCGAAAAAGGGATTGTAAAAGCTCATCATCAATCCATAAAAAACCTGCTCAAATAGCATGTATCAATATAAATATCCACGACCTGCGCTCACTGTAGACGCCATTGTGATGGCTGAAAATAAAGGCTTAAAATACTTGTTGCTTATCCAGCGAAAAAATCCGCCATTTAAAAATTGCTGGGCGCTGCCTGGAGGTTTTGTTGATATGAATGAAACGCTGGAAGAAGCCGTTGCCAGAGAATTGAAGGAGGAGACAGGTCTCGCTTGTTTCAACCTCCAACAATTTAAGAGTTATAGCGCCATAAACCGCGATCCGCGTGGACGAACGGTTTCTGTTGTTTTCTGGGAATCGCTATCGGGACTTCCTGAGATAAAAGGTGGCGATGATGCCAACGAAGCACACTGGTTTCCATTTTCCGAGCTTCCCGTTTTGGCTTTCGACCACCAACAAATTGTTGATGATTTTCTAACAGTGAATAAATTCTAGATCACCTAAAAAAAAGCCGCAACAAAGCGGCTTAATCAATCTCAAAAATGATGCTGTTACGATCTTTTAACTACTTGTTCTGTTGAAAACGGAATATCATTGATGTAGGCTTCTTCTTCCAGCTGAAAAACCTTTGAGCCGTTTACAACGGCTTCCGTGTTAAAAGGAACATCATCAATAAACTCTTCGTCGTTTAAGAAAAAATTTTCTATACAATTGGCATCCATAATACTATCATAAATGTTTTCGGTGTTAAACGGAATATCATCAATGTAGCTTTCTTCAGGGATTGTCAAATAGTCAATATAAGGAGTGTTTGCACTAGTAACAAAAAAAGTAGCGGTCAGAATCAGTGTCAGTGTGTATTGTACAAGTGTTTTCATGGTATTTATTTTTTATAGTTTCAACGTTTATGAAGCAAAACTACATCAGAAAACAGGCCGTGTAAACTGCTTTTAGGCCAATGGCGGCACATCTTCGGTGAACGGCCTTAAGTATGGGATAACCTTAACAGAACAAAAAACGCCTTAGAAATCACAGCTAATTACGACTGATTTTCGGCTCATTAATGACAATACTAAAGCCCTTAACACTTTGTTAACACCCTTTTATACGCGGCAGTTGTAACTTTGTAGCGCAATATGCACTGTTAAATGGCAAAAGGAATCAAATACTTGTTCAACATGCTGATGGTCGTCACCTTACTTGTGTCGACTACAGGGATAACCATTTACACCCATTATTGCAATTCCGAAGGTCAAGCGGTCAGCAGTTTGTTTTCGGATGAAGCTACCTGCGACCACAACAACACAGCATTTGTTGAAAACGCATGTCGCCACGAAAACAACAATTGCAGTGCCGACGGAACACACGAATGCTGTTCTGATGTTTCAAAGGTTTTTAAAATCAGCAATACCTTCTACACTTCTTTGCTCGAAAAAGATTCTCCTCAGCCCATTGAAATAGAACTATTTAACATATATTCCGTTTCACTTCTCTCAGAAAGTGAAACCGCTCAAACCAGCAACTATTTGCATGAGCCTCCCTTGATAATTGCTGGAAAAGACCGCATTACATTGATCTTACAGATTAGAATTTCCCCTGATCCACTTTCCTAATTCGTAGTTGGGTAACCTACTAATCACGTAGGTAAAACCAATCTGTTCAGCCGAATACATCCAACTGAAATCGAGATTCCTTCAGAAAAATCTGTTTGTTACAGAAATGAGTTCTGAAATAACCTCAAATCTAATCAACGTAAACAATCAATCCAATGAAAAAATACATCCTAATCGGCTTGCTTTTGTGGCAGGCAATTCAGGCGTTTGCACAAATCGAGGGACATGTGATGGAGCCCTTCGGCGAAACAACAAGGCCGCTTCCAGGAGCGAATGTTGTGCAAATAAATTCTACCAATGGTACCGTTACCGATGAGTCTGGTAATTTTGTACTTGAATTACAGTCAGGATTCCCCAAAATTCTGATTATTAGCTACATCAGCTATAAAAGCGATACGATCGACCTAAGCACCTTAAAGCATGATCATGTACATGTTGTGCTCAAAAGCGTTAAAAACCTGGATGAAGTAGAAATAACTTCCCGACAAGGCGCACATGTTTCGCGAACAGCCACACGAAATGTCGTGAATATAAATCAGGCAGAACTGCAAAAAGCGGCATGCTGTAATTTATCGGAAAGCTTTGAAAACAGTGCTGCTGTTGACGTGAGCTATAGCGATGCCGTAACCGGTGCCAAACAGATTCAATTGCTTGGGCTCGCCGGAATTTACACGCAATTTTTAACTGAAAACATACCCAACATGCGGGGTTTGGCCACTCCTTACGGACTTGGATATGTGCCTGGAAGCTGGATGGAGTCTATTCAGGTGTCGAAAGGCACCTCATCGGTAAACAATGGGTACGAGTCGATGACCGGACAAATCAATATCGAATACAAAAAACCCGATGAGGGAGACCGACTTTTTGTAAACATGTACGGCAATCAAGAAGGCAAAGCTGAAGCCAACCTGATAACACGTGTTCCGGTTACCAAAAAATTAAGCACTGCCTTACTTGCACATGCAGAGTACTTTAAAGTAAAACACGACAGAAATCAGGATGGATTTTTAGATATGCCACTTGTAAATCAAATCAATCTACTCAACCGCTGGAAATACCAGAGCAAAGCGCTACACAGCCAGTTTGGCATTCAGTTTTTAAGCGAAGAAAGACAAGGCGGGCAATCGGCTTTCAATCCTGACATGATAAGAAATGCAGATAATCCTTATGGAATTGGTGTAAAAACCAACCGATTTGAGACTTTTCTAAAAATCGGATATGTGTTTAAACAACGTACCGCAACAAGCTTTGGTTTTCAAAATCAGTTGGTTGTCCACGATCAAAATTCCTATTTCGGACTAAACAATTACGATGCGCGTCAGGTGTCTTATTATGGAAACTTCATGTTTCAATCCTGGTTGTTTCATAGCAACCATCAATTAACGACCGGCGTAAGCTTTATGCTCGACAATTACTATGAAACGCTAAACGACAGCACCTTTAACCGACACGAAAAAGTTCCCGGTGCTTTTGTTCAATACAGCTACTCAAATCATGGCAATCTTAATGTAATCGTAGGTTTTCGGCTCGATGAGCACAACCTGTATGGCACGCTATTTACGCCCCGCATCCACGCCCGATACAGCATAAACGAGCACAACCAAATTCGCCTGATTGCCGGAAAAGGTTATCGTTCGCCCAACGTCATTGCCGAAAATACATCGCTGCTGGCCACCTCAAAACGGCTTGTAATAGCGCCAGATCTCAAAATAGAATCGTCGTGGAATTACGGAATTAGCTACACTACTTATTTAGATGTAGGAGCACGCGAATGGCGCATCTCTGCCGATATTTTCAGAACTGATTTTATCAATCAGGTGATTATCGACCGCGAGCAAGATCCGTTTACCGTTTATTTCTATAACCTGAATGGCCAATCCTATTCCAATAGTTTTCAAATTGAGACGGCATATGAACTTTTTAGAAACCTGGATGTAACCTTGGCTTTTCGTTATAACGATGTTAAAACGACCATTAACGAAAAACTTACCGAAAAGCCGTTGGTGAATAAATACAAAGGACTTATCAGCCTTAGCTACCTTACCCAGAATAAAAAATGGCAGATGGATGCCAACATTCAACTCAATGGCGATCAGCGGATTCCGTACACTGGGTTTAACCCTCCGGCATATCAGCTAAAAACTGAATCGCCTGCTTACGTAATTGTAAATGCGCAGATTACACGCTTTTTCAAAAATTGGGAAGTGTATCTTGGAACAGAAAACCTAACAAACTATACCCAGACGAATCCAATTATTGCTGCCGAAGATCCCTTTGGTAAATATTTCGACTCCTCTGTAATTTGGGGTTCGGTTAGCGGAATAAAAGTTTTTGCCGGATTTAGGTATGTTATTAAATAGTATACATTAAAACTAACTTGATATGAAATCAATATTCACAACCATGCTCTTGACAATCATTATGTTATCAGGTGTTTTTAGTTTCGCTCAAAGCAACAGCGATTCAAAATTCGATACCATAACCATTAAAACCTCTGCCGTATGCAAGCAATGCAAAGAAAGACTTGAACACGACATGGCTTTTGAAAAAGGGGTTAGATCGGTAACTCTCGACTTGGAGACAAAAGAGCTTACCCTTGTTGTTAAAAAAGGCCGCAACACGAAACAGAACCTCAAGAAAGCCGTGACTAAAATAGGCTACGATGCCGATGACCTAATGGCCGACCAGCACGCTTACGACAATCTGCCAGCCTGTTGCAAAAAGGATGCACCTCCTCACTGATTTTATGGCTGACAGATTTTTTTTCGTCCGCCACTTCAGTCAATTCTATTTTTGAACTTACGCTGGGGTGTTTTCGTTTTTTTCCTACTTTTATGCACTTAAAATGTTAAGGCATGATTACAAAAAATATTCTGGTTATTTACCCCGAGGTTAAGGTTACCAAACTTGCTGTTTACCGCAATACCGAACCTATATTTTTGAAAACCATTAAACACGATCCCGACGAATTATCTAAATATACCAACGTTGTCGATCAAAAAGAAATGCGTTTGAAGGTTATTCTTGAGGAGCTTGAAAAAAACAACATCAATCTGGAGAACATTGAGTTGGTCATGGGCAGAAGCGGCATGGTGAAACCAGTTTCACAGGGTGTTTTTCTGATAAACGAGGCGATGGTTCACGACCTTGAAAAAGGTGTGATGGGCATTCATGCCACCAACCTGGGTGGCATTCTGGCTTATGAAATTGCCCAAAAGCTTGGTAAAAAATCATACATGGCCAATCCCGTTGTAGTTGATGAACTCAGCGATGTGGCCCGCATTACCGGACACCCGATGTTTGAGCGTAAGTCTATTTTCCATGCCCTAAACCACAAACATGTAGCCTGCAAATATTCCAAATCGGTAAATATACCCTACAAAGAACTCAACCTCATTGTTTGTCATATAGGTAGTGGTGGTATCAGCATTGGCGCACACGAAAAAGGACACGTAGTAGATGTAAACCAGGCGTTTGATGGTGGTGGGCCTTTCTCCGTTACCCGAACGGGCACCTTGCCTATGGGTCAATTGGTGGAGCTGTGTTTTAGCGGCAAACACACCAAAGATCAAATAATGGAAATGATTACCTCTCAAGGTGGTTACAAAGCCTATCTTGGCACCGACAGCATCACTGAAATAAATGCCCGCATTGCAAAAGGCGACGAAAAAGCCAAGTTTATTTCTTATGCCTTGTCGTATCAGGTAAGCAAGGAAATTGCCTCACATGTGGCTACCTTGTCGGGACATGTAGATGCCATCATCCTGACAGGGATGATTTTCGACAGCGAACGTTTCCTTGAAAATGTTAAAAATCGTATTGGCGGCATAGCCCCCATTACGCTGTATCCCTCCGTAAACGACTTTGAAGCACTGGCTTTGTTTGGCTTAAACGTGCTTAAAAACGAGGTCTCGGTTAAAGAATACATATAAAATACAATGAGTAGCTTTTGCCCTAAAGCCCTTAAAATGCGCAGTCTGGTTATTCCTCTTTTTCTTACGGCGACGATTATCCTTTTGACACAGGTACTTTTCGCGCAAACTTTTTATACCGACCTTGAATCCAAATCATTTGATTCGTGCTGGCTGGGGCTTCAAACCGTTGATAGCGGGATAGCTTATTCAGGAAACAATGCTTCTGTAACCAAAACAGGTCAGCCCTATGGTATTGGATTTTCAGACAAATTTCCAGAAGAAGTTTCAGGCGAAAATGTTTGGCTTGTTTTCAGCGGCAGGGTATTTGCCGACTCAGCAAAAGCATCCGCCTTGTTTGTGGTTACATTAGAAGAAGAGGGCAAGTCGAAATATTGGCATGGCATACAGCTCATGCCCGCATACCAACAACCCGGTCAGTGGCATTTTGTAACCGACAGCATCCTGTTTCCGGCAAGCTTAAGCAAAACGGCTACCATTAAAGCCTATTTATGGAATCAGACTCCCAAAATTCCAGTTTGGGTTGATGATCCGGAGGTTCGGTTCAGACTGCATAGAAATCCTTCTTTTATACCTGAATTGCCCGACATTATTGTGGCTGAAGAGTCCACGACTTTGTACGCAAATGCCTTTTATCAGATAAACTACGACAATAAGCGTAAAGTACTGACAATAAACAATTCTGATGGCAATCGGCTTGTGGAATCTGTACAATATACATCCATGAAATGGTACAACAGCGCCCTTCATCAATCTACGCTTCTCCCGAAGTTTGTAAAAAAGAAACGTTCTTCTCTGGAAACCCGATTGGTGTTTTCGTTAGACCAAAAAGAGTCAAAAACCCGAATGATTTTAATATGTCGCGATAACTCACCAGAGATCAAAACCGAAGTCACTAAAAAATTCCTAAGGAAACAGGAAATAGAAAGAGAGTCGCTCATTTTAACGAGTGCTCTGCCTGTTTCAAGCGTATTAAAGGCCAACCGAAAAACAGATACCACCGACTTTAAACCAGAATACTGGCTCGACAAACAAGGCGTTGTGTTTGGTAACGAAACCAGCAATTGGTGGATTTACCATACGCCTCAAATTAGCTCGCTTCAACTTAATTCAAACAAGCAGCAGCTTTGGATCAACCTGGATTACGACCAAGACCACCCTTTTTTCCGATATCCCCTTGCGCCCGACACTACGAACTGGCAAATCGACATTTCGAAAGCTTCCCGTAAGCGAGGTCAAAAACAAACCTCAACGTTTGCGATAAATGTAAGTACAGGCACAAAAAACCTCCCCCGACTGATGAAAAACCCAGCTGGTTTTCTGTCGACATATATTTTTTCGGAACACGCCGACTGGACGAATTTGGCCACACACCGCGCCACCTATTTTGGGGCAGACACGATAACTCGCGCTGAGAATGCCGTTGGAGGTTTTGTGTATTACCAAATTCCTGTTACCAAAAGCGTTTTTTACGCCAACCCCGACAGCATCAAAAATACAACAGTGTCGGCAGGTCTGTTTAACGGTTTAGAGATAACCATCCAAACCAATCCTCAATTTCTTGGGTTTTTGAAACAGATTTATGCCCGAGGCAGTGAAATTTGTTTGCATACGCCAGATCATTACACAACAACACCCTCAATTTTTGAAGAGTCGATGGCATTTATGCAAAAACAGTTTAACACCGTTTCATGGATCGATCATGGAAACAACAACGGATTGCAAAACAACCGTGAAGATTTGGTGTGCGATGCCACTTTGCAAGATTCGCCCTTTTACGCCCTCGACATCTGGAAAAAATATGGAGTTAAATACCTGCACAACAGCTACTACGAAGACATGAAAACGGTTGACTTTCCAGAATTTAACGGAAGTATAGCCAAGCCTTTTTCAGGATTTGGCGATTTTTACCCTAAGCCTGATTATTGGCGACACGAAACCCATAGCAAAGACATAATCCATTGGCCTACTACCAGCGCGTTGTTTGTTGATCAGGACAATTTGTGGGACTATTATTTTAGCAAGCAACGACTTAAGGAGTTTGCCAATGAGTGGGATGTTAAAATAAACCACTGCTATCCGGCTTGGGTCGATCCAAAAAAGGGCTTCTGGACTTTTGGAGAAGATTCGGTAATGATAGCTCAACCGGGCTTTAACAGAACGTTGGAGCGTATGGCACAGCTGCGCGAACAAGGTGATCTGAACACCACAACGGTAGCAGATTTTCTTAGTTACAACCTCACTCTTGAGCAGGTAGAGTATGCCATAACGCCCAGTGGAAATTTGCAGCTTACGAACAATGGTAATACCAACATCAATAACCTGGCCATGACAAGCGCCGCTGATTTTATTTTGGTAAACGGTTTAAAACCAGCACAAAAACAAACAAAAAACGGCATTGTTTTCTGGTTCAACCTGCCGGCTGGCCAGTCGGCTACCATCAGGTATTTATCTGAATAATAAAATATAGTATTGTCCTTTTAAACTCTTTTTACATTCAACCTTAACGATGAGTAGGAGCTTCATATTTTACTCTGGTCAGCAATTATGCCCAATCCTTGTTATATTTGCCAAAATTTATTCAACATGAAACAACTATTTCTTTTTTTATTTTCCGGAATCATCCTCCTTTCATCGTGCGAAAACACCAAAAAAAACACTGAAGACAATCCTTCTGATGAAAAAACGGGAGTAAATGTTACAATAAATGAGAACAATGAAGCCGTGATCGTGATGCCAGAAAGCAAAACGGGTGAAAAGGCAAAGCCACTGGGTTTGGCCCGCGACACCACTATTCAGGCTGGAAACGAAAATGAACTCACTCCGGAAGAGAAAGAAAGAAGACTGGAGCTACGCCGAGCAAAAACCGCCTTCAACAATGGAATGCAATACTACCAGGAAGGCAGCTACGAACAGGCTATAGATGCGTTTAAAATGGTATTGCAAATGGATGAAAATAACGACAAAGCCTTTTTTAACCTTGGAAAAATATACGCCATGCAAGGCCAGCCTGATCTCGCATTATCGTATTACGAAGATGCTGTGAGGTTAAACCCCAACGACTCGGCTTCGTTGCTCGGCATTGGCATGTACTATTACAACCTTGGCGATTTTAACAATGCTTTGTCATACTACAACCGCTCAATTGAAGCTGGCCCGGGCTATGCGATGGCCTATTACAACCGGGGAACGGTTTCCGGACAAATGAAAAACTATGCCGAATCGCTTGCCGACCTAACAAAAGCCATCGAGCTAGACCCCAACAACGACCAGGCATACATGAACCGGGGACTTGCTTATTTTTACAGTAAAAAAAACGATATGGCCTGCCTCGACTGGAAAAAAGCTGCCGAAATGGGGAATCCAGAAGCAGTAAAAGCGGTAGGATTGTATTGTACTGACAAAAAATAGTAGCTTTCGGCAAAGCCAAAAACAGGCTAATACAAGAAATTATTGTAAGGATACCTTATTGCATGTACATCCTTTATTTGGTTGTACATCAACGTTTTTAACTCATCGAACTGCTCTTTTGTTTTTGCCGAAATAAAAATACAAGGATGGTTTTCTTTGGCCATCCACGATTGTTTCAAGGCTTCAAGGGTGAGTGGTTCTTGGCCTTCCTCTTCTTCCGAGTCAGTCGTAAGTTCGAGTGCCGAATAAGCATCAATTTTATTAAAAACCATAATTACACTTTTGTCGCCAGCACCAATTTCAGCAAGGGTTTCGGTAACGGTTCTAATCTGTTCTTCAAATTCAGGGTGTGAAATGTCGACCACATGCAACAAAATATCCGATTCGCGCACCTCGTCCAGTGTCGATTTAAACGATTCTACCAGACTGTGTGGCAATTTGCGAATAAAACCAACCGTATCAGAAAGTAAAAAAGGCAGGTTTTCGATAACTACCTTACGTACCGTCGTGTCGAGGGTGGCGAAGAGCTTGTTTTCGGCAAAAATATCTGATTTACTCAACAAGTTCATGAGTGTCGATTTACCAACATTGGTATAACCTACCAGAGCGACCCGAATCATGTTGCCCCGGTTTTTGCGCTGGGTAGCCATTTGCTTGTCGATTTCACCAAGACGCTTTTTAAGCAGCGATATTTTATCACGAATAATTCGGCGGTCGGTTTCAATTTCAGTTTCGCCTGGGCCACGCAGACCAATCCCTCCTTTTTGGCGTTCGAGGTGGGTCCACATGCGGGTAAGCCGGGGAAGTAAATATTGGTATTGAGCCAGTTCAACCTGCACTTTAGCATGTGCTGTTTGGGCGCGTTTGGCAAAAATATCGAGTATCAGGTTGGTTCGATCCAACACTTTACACTCCAGCTCCTTTTCGATATTTCGCAATTGCGAAGGCGTGAGTTCATCGTCGAAGACAACCAGATCGATTTCTTCCATTTTTATATAATCGCGGATTTCTTCGAGCTTCCCCGTTCCAACAAAGGTTTTTGGATGTGGCGTGTCGATGGCCTGAACAAACCGAAAGACAGGAATTCCGCCTGCAGTTTCAACCAAAAACGATAGCTCGTCAAGGTATTCATTCGCCTTGAATTTGTCGGTATCACGGGTAATCAACCCGACCAAAATTGCCTTTTCAGCAATTGTAGAAGCAGTTTTTTTTTCTATCAAGATACGGGGTAGTATTTTCTAAATCCAATAATTTGACGCACTTCCTCAACTGTATTCCGGCCACTGGCACGTGCTTTTTCTGCTCCCAGATTCATTACACGGGTAATATAATCCTGATCGGCACTGAGTTCGTCAATGCGCTCTCTGAAAGGGCTTGTAAAAGCAATCATGTCTTCGGCAAGTTGTTTTTTCAAATCGCCGTAGCGGATGTTGCAGTTGTTGTATTGATCGTTAAAATAATCGACAGCATCAGGAGCTGAAACCACTTTAAGCAAAGAGAAAAGGTTTTCAATTGCTTCAGGTTTGGCTTGGTTCATCTCTACCGGACCACTGTCGGTAACAGCACGCATCACCTTTTTGCGGAGGGCTTTCGGGTCTTCGTTCAG
>CAYWNI010000006.1:0-22104 GCA_964459525.1 uncultured Lentimicrobiaceae bacterium
TGGCTTTGGGCGGCACTGCTGTTGGCACCGGACTGAATACCCCCAAGGGTTATGCTGAACAAGTTGCTAAAAAAATAGCCGAACTCACTGGTTTTCCATTTATTACGGCGCAAAATAAATTTGAAGCTTTGTCGGCACATGATGCTATTGTGGAAACTTCCGGCGCACTTAAACAATTGGCCGTTAGTTTAATGCATATCGGTAATAATATCCGTACACTGGCATCAGGTCCGCGTTGCAGCATTGGCGAAATCCAACTTCCGGCCAACGAACCAGGTTCAAGCATTATGCCGGGCAAGGTAAACCCAACACAAAACGAAGCACTGACAATGGTGTGTGCTCAGGTAATTGGTAACGATGCCGCCATTACTGTGGGTGGTATGCAGGGGCATTTTCAGCTCAACGTGTTTAAACCTGTGATGATTGCCAACCTGCTGCAAGCAGCTCGTTTGCTGGGCGATGCGTGCGTTTCGTTTACCGACAACGCCGTGGTGGGCATCGAACCCAACTACCGTGTGCTCGAAGAAAAACTCGAAAATTCACTTATGCTGGTAACGGCTTTAAATACCCACATTGGTTATGAAAAAGCAGCCAAGATTGCAAAAAAAGCCCATGCTGAAGGAACTACTTTGCGCGAAGCTGCCCTCGAACTGGCTTTCTTAACCGATGAAGAATTTACCCTTTGGGTAGACCCTAAAAAAATGATTTAATTGTTTTGTTTATTTGTTGAAAAGCCGTTCTGATAAAAAGGACGGCTTTTTTTGGTTTCAGACAGATTTTAATTTATGATTTTGCCTTACAAAGGATGTAATTACTCGATTAAACCACGTAGGATCAAAACAAAAAATTCAACCCCACATAAAACCCGGTATTTCCATCCTGCGGATTGAGCGCTTTACCAAAGTTCATCGACAGGATAAAATTTTGATTCATGGCGATGTGTAACCCACCTCCCAGGCTTACGTGTGGTTTTTCTGATCCAAAGTCAAAGTACTGTTTTTCTTCTTCTGGACTCAGGTTGAGGGTTTTAACCACCTCTTCCACTTCAAAAGGCTTAATCACCATGCCTGCGTCCATAAAGGTGTTTAGAGCGAAATAGAAATTTTGATTTAGCCACTGCGTCCTGTAAAACTTCCACCTGAACTCAAGATTTCCATAACCAATGCCATCGCCCACCACACGGTTTCGCAAAATTCCACGCAAAGTTTTTGCTCCCCCCAAGCCTTCGGAGTAAGCGCCATTCATCTTCGACATGTACATAATTGGTTCCACGTAATAAGGTGCTTTGCCACTTATGGTAGTTACCAGTCCCAGTCGGTAAACAAATGAAAGCCTTTGTTTTATCAGTGTAAAATACTGACGGTGAGTTACAACAAGCTTCATAAAACCCTCGTCCATGTTGCTGGTGGGCTTGGGGGCCGATATTAAAATTACCTCCGACCAAATTCCCTTCATGGGGTTGGGTTCGTTGTCGCGGCTATCGAAAACAAAGCCCAACTTTAAGTTTGTTAGCATACCCCCTTTGGCTTGCGATGAAGGAATAATGCCCCAATCGACATATTTCTTGTACAAACCTGGAACATCGGGTAATTTTTTGTCGTCGGCTTTGCCTTTGTTAAGTTGATCGACATCCACCGAGTTGGTGTAAATATTGAAAAAATTTACCCCTGCCAACCACCTGAGATTTCCGGTCATTTTTCCTTGAAAATCCAGTTTTACGCGAAAAAACTCCCGCTTTTGCCTATAAAATACCCGCGATACATATTCGGGCGAATCGGTAAGCTCCCATGCGTGGTTGTAAACGGCTTCGTAGCCATTAAAACCATAAAAACTGTAAGTTTGGTCGGGGATAAAGCTTACATCTGCCGAGACCCTGACACCTTTTATAAGTTCCTGCGAGTCGTAATACAACCTGAAAATGCCACTTCCTTTGGTAAACCAAGATGCCTCGAAATACAAGCTGTGATCGTAGCGTGGATAGCGACTGCCATCGCCATAGTGATATAAGTTAACCAGTGCGCCAAACTGAAATCCCAGATCAGAATCAAATGAAACCACCGGCAAAGCCCCTAAGTTCCAGCCAGATTTTATTTTTTCAGTCGAGTCAGCCGATTGGCCAAATGCTGTTGGTGCTAACGCCAAAACCAGGATGAGCGACAAGAGAACTATTGCTGGGAGGTGTTTCATTCGTGTGTTTTAGTCTTTTATCAATGTCCCTGTGGCCAAACCGTTTTCATCATCGGTAACGCGGTAAAAAATGGTTCCTGCGCTATAACTGGCTATATTTATGCGTGTTGAAGTACCTGTAAAAGAAAATGCGCCGAGTTGTTTTCCTTGCAAGTCATAAAGTGTAACCACGCGACTGGCCGAGCCTTGGGAAGATTCGAAGGTAACAAAATCAGTAGCAGGATTGGGATAACTCTGCACTTGAATGCGGTTGGCGTTTAAATCGAAAATGCCCACATTGGTTTCTGCATGTAAATTATCGAGGAAAAGCACCGAACCGGGATTGAGCGACTCAACTCCTGACGACATGAGCATAACATTGAAAGTGTCGGGTTGGTGATCGTTTAGGTAATTCATGTTAACAGTAAAACTTGTCCATTCGGCGGCATCATGCAAAAACAAGGAGCCCATACCGATGGTGTCGTATAACTCGCCATCCTTTTTGTAACAATACATTAAAACAGAAGCGCTGTCGTTGGATGCCCCTGCATATTTGTATCTTCCCGAGAGGGATAAAACCTTTTCGTTCAGAAACATACCACCTGAAAAACTATACTCAAAGGTAACGATGTTTACCGCAAACGAAGCCAGTGTGATGAGCCCGGGAGCTGTAAACTGACCTAAAAGGAGGCTTTTTGTTTCCAGCCGAGCTGAATAATCACCTACAAAAGCATCCGTTGACCGGGTAACAACAGGTTCGCCAAGCATGGCTGTATAGGGGTTGGGTGTATTCCAAAATTCAGGTTGCGTGTAGCTGGGGCCGGAAAAATCTTGCCAAATTTCCATAGAACCATTTGGAACTGTTTGTGCTTGCAACAGAAAAGCCAGCGAAAGAAATGCAAATAGAGTAAAGAACTTTTTCATATTTTTAACGTTTTTTGATTAAACAATTGTGCAATTTAGCCTTTTTAAAGCTAAAGTATAAATTTTATTCGTTGTGGTATTACCATTGGTGATTTTGATTTAGCTCCTTAAATTAATCGCATGTATTTCAGGGAGATAGTTATATTATTTATTTTGTTTTTTGTTGCTGACCGTGCTATGGCGCAGCGTCCGGATCGAAATGTGGTTATACTAGATGCGGTAATTGTAAGCGAGGACAGTTTGTTGCCCATTGCCAATTCGCACGTCATTAGTAAGTTTAACCGTGTTGGAACCATTTCTGACGATAAAGGACGGTTTAAAATGTACATTGATCCTGCTGATAGCTTACTCATTACGTCGATCGGATTTAGCCCACGTATCCTTTACATTACCGACAGTATTCGCAGCCTCGACAGCATTGTGCAGATTACCCTGGCCAAAGACACCATCATGATCAACGAAGTGGTAATCAGGGCCTTTTTCGATTATGAAGTGTTTAAACAAATGGTTATCGAAATGCAACCTTTCGATTTAAGCCAGTTTTATCCCGATTGGGAAGGTACAGATTTATTGTACCGCGACATAAAACCTGCTTCGTTTAAAGGGCCGATACAAGCATTATACGACCAGTTTAATCACTTGGCGCGTCTACAGCGAAAGCTCGTGCGTAACCGTGAGCAATACAATGATTTGATGCGCAATATGGGACGACATTACGACACCATACCGGCTATCCCTGAGCATATGCAAGAGTTGCCACGCTAACTTTTACCCCTTTAATTTTTATGAGTTCCTGCGCACAGGCTTCGAGTGTAGCACCTGTTGTAAGCACATCATCAACCAAAAGCAGGCTTTTTCCTTCCAGTTTTTCGGGATGAAGCACCGTGAATTTACCTGAAACATTTAGCCAGCGGCTATACCTCGACTTTTTGGTTTGTGTTTCGGTAAAAGTATTTCTAATCAGGTTGTTTACCGAATATTTGTTTTGCATGGCTTCGGCAATTCCTTTGGCTATTTGTTCGCTTTGGTTGTACCCTCTTATTCGTTGCTTTTTTGGATGAAGCGGAACGGGAACAACAACTTCAATTTGCTGCATAAGCCCTTTTTCTTTTAGATCGTGCCCCAGTAGTTTACCCACGTAAACACCTATTTCTTTGTTTTTCTTGTATTTAAGCTGATGAATCAGGTGCTGTACTTTTCCGCCTTTGTTGAAAAATAAGTACGAAGTTGCTGCTTCCAGGTGTACACGTCCGTAAAAAATTCGGGAAACCGGATTGTCGTCGAAAAGGTGGAAATCGGTGCGGGGAAGGCGGTATGAGCAATTCATGCAAATAACTTCCTCGCTGCGCACGAGGGGCTCACCGCAGGCGGCACACAAGTCTGGAAATAAAAGACCAAACAGATCAACAAACCAGGAATACTTGGACATGACCGGGATTTTACTCGATGCAAGATACAAAAAAACCCGCGAACATAACATCCGCGGGTTTCTATTTCATTTTTGGCTCTATTCGGCCAAAATAAGCACTTTGTTGTCGTGAACTTCAATCACACCGCCAGCCACTTCAAAGAATTGTTCTTTGCCGCTGTTTTTTATTTTTATCTTGCCCTTGGTAAGCGCAGAAATCAACGGAGCATGGTGGTTTAGCAATTCGAACGAGCCATCTATGCCCGGAAGTTGCACCAGCTCAGCCTCGCCTTTAAATATTTCAACATCAGGGGTGATTATTTCGACATGCATAGTATTACTTTTTACTTTCGTCCAAGAGTTTCTTTCCTTTTTCGATCGCCTCATCAATGTTTCCAACCAAGTTAAAAGCGGCTTCTGGGTATTCGTCTACCTCGCCATCCATAATCATGTTAAATCCCTTGATGGTGTCTTCGATAGATACAATAGTACCTTTTAAACCTGTAAACTGCTCGGCAACGTGGAAAGGCTGCGAAAGGAAACGCTGCACACGGCGTGCACGGTGTACAATTAGTTTGTCATCTTCCGAAAGCTCGTCCATACCTAAAATGGCGATGATGTCCTGCAATTCTTTGTATCTCTGGAGGATGTTTTTAACTTTCTGAGCTGTGTTATAATGTTCATCGCCAACCACATCAGGCGAAAGGATACGTGAAGTTGAATCCAGAGGATCGACAGCCGGATAAATACCTAACTCGGCAATTTTACGGCTCAATACGGTGGTGGCATCAAGGTGGGCAAAGGTGGTGGCAGGTGCCGGGTCGGTAAGGTCATCGGCAGGAACGTAAACAGCTTGAACAGATGTAATTGAACCTCTTTTTGTGGAGGTAATACGTTCTTGCATAATTCCCATTTCGGTAGCCAGTGTAGGCTGATAACCTACCGCGGAGGGCATACGACCAAGGAGTGCACTTACTTCGGAGCCAGCTTGGGTAAAACGGAAAATATTGTCGATAAAAAACAGGATATCACGTCCACCTGATTCTTCGTCACCATCGCGGAAATATTCAGCAACGGTAAGACCTGAAAGGGCAACACGGGCACGTGCTCCTGGAGGCTCATTCATCTGGCCAAATACCAGTGTAGCCTGCGAAGTTTCGAGCTCTTTGCGGTCGACTTTAGATAAATCCCAGCCGCCTTCTTCCATGTTCTCTTTAAATTTCTCACCATATTTAATAACGCCTGATTCGATCATCTCACGAAGAAGGTCGTTCCCTTCACGTGTGCGCTCACCCACGCCACCAAATACCGACATACCGGCATACGATTTGGCAATGTTGTTAATCAGTTCCATGATGATAACGGTTTTGCCTACACCGGCACCGCCAAACAAACCAATTTTACCTCCTTTGGAGTATGGCTCAATCAAGTCGATAACTTTAATTCCGGTATAAAGAACTTCCTTCGAGGTGCTTAACTCGTCATATTTTGGAGGATCGCGGTGAATAGGGTATCTTTTTTTAGACTCTACATCACCTAGTCCGTCGATGGCATCGCCGATTACGTTAAAAAGCCGACCTTTAATTTTATCTCCGGTAGGCATGGATATAGGTTGTCCGAGTGATCTCACTTCCAAACCACGTTTGAGTCCGTCGGTAGAGTCCATAGCGATAGTTCTGACTGTATTTTCGCCAATGGCCTGTTGCGTTTCAAGGATGAGTTTTTCACCACTTTCGCGCGTAATTTCTAGTGCATCGTAAATTTTAGGTAAGTCCTCTTCCTTCTCAAAAACGACGTCAATAACAGGGCCGATAATCTGTGCAATGTGGCCAATCTTGCGTTTCTCCATAAAGAGCAATGATTTAAGGATTTAATGTGGGCGCAAATATAGTAATTAATCAAATAAATGATGTAATTTTACACGAAACCTTGTATGATATGACACATAAAGCGATAAACTGGTTTGAAAACCAAATGATAAAGCTTGAGGCTTCTGATTTTGACTTTGAGGTGTGGGAAACGTCGACGTGCCTGATGTTTGATACCCTTTTCGGGAAAGAAAATCCGTTTACCCAGCGCCTGCTTAACCTTGATAACACCTTTAATTCATGGTCGTTGCGCGATGCTGTTGGCAATCAGTCGTATGAAGAGCGCAACAGGAAAATGGCGGCTGAAATACTACAGTCGGCTATCGACAGACTCAGAATAGATGAGAATTCAAGTATCGATATGAAGTCCAACTCGATTGTAGATGAGTTGCTGGCCATTGTTTATGACGAGCTTACAGGAAACCAGGTTAGAACGCTGAAAGGCTTGCTTTTGGCCGACCATTCTTCAGATGAGAAAAAACGGCAGCTAGCTGATATTTTTCGTGAAGATGGAATTAGCGAACGGATTTTAGTTAGGCTCATGTTGGTGCCTTCCGTAATTACGACGATAGACGAAAAAAGGTAACAGATATTTCGCAGTATTATTTCATTATTACGCTTAACACAGAATTTAGCGAAAGCCCACCCTCGTTGAAACAACTTTATTTTGATTTTTTAACAAAAACTTAATAAACTATTTTCATATAAAAAGTTTATTAAGTTTATTTTTTGTTATTTTTGCCGCCCGTTTTGATTACAAAGTTCAATAAATAAAACTCATGAATACAATTAAAATACCGTTAATGGTTTTTCTGTTTTTGCTTAACGCCGTTCTTATGGCACAGCAAGTGCGCACGTTTTCACTAAACGAGGCCATTGAGTTTGCCATGCAGAACAACTACACTTTGATTAATGCTGAAAAGGATGTAGAGTCGGCCAAATACCGCGTAAAGGAGAGCACTTCCATTGGATTGCCACAAGTAAATGCATCAGTTTCATACACCGATAACATTCAGCGTCCTGTGATGATTATCCCTGATTTTACTGACCCGACAAAAAACATGGAACTTCAGTTTGGAACCAAATATGATGGTGCTTTGGCGGCTTCTGTTTCGCAGCTTATTTTTAGTGGTGAATACATCGTTGGCCTCCAAGCTGCCAAAAAATACCTCGAAAAAACCGACATCGATTTCTTTAAAAACAAACTCGATATAAAACAAAAAGTTGCCGATTCCTATTATGCAGCCCTTTCTGTGTTGGACGGAATTGTGATTGTGGACTCAACACTTACCATTACACGCAAGCTTGCCAACGAAACTCGACAGGTGTATGAGGTAGGCTTTGCTGAAGAAACTGATGTAGATCAATTGGATTTGCTGGTGTCCGACTTGGAAGCAAGCCGAGATTACCTCAACAACCAACTTGTAATTGCTCAGGCATTTTTGAAATTTTACATGGGCATAAACGATGCCGATAGCCTGATACTTACCGATAACATGGGAAGTATTATCGACGATAAAAGCAACATGGCTTTGATGTCAAATCCGTTTGCAATTTCACAAAACGTTGATTATAGGTCTATTGCTAAGCAAAAGGAATTAAGTTTACTGCAGGTAAAGCTGGAAAAATCGGCTTACATGCCTTCAATTTCGGCCAATTTAAATTACCAAACACAGGCTCAACGCAGTCAATGGGACTTTTTTAGCAGTGATGGTGTTTGGTACAATAGCTCTGTTTTTGGTGTAAGCATGTCAATTCCGGTTTTTTCAAGCGGTATGCGTTATTCAAAGGTAAAACAAGCTCAAATAGCTTACGAGCAGGTAGAAGTGATGGAAAACCAGATTATTTCGCAGTTAAATCTACAGTTTTCTACCGCCCGAAACGAATACATGAATGCGCTTAATGTATACCTTAACAAGCAAAAGAGCAGAAAAACAGCTGAAAAAATATACCTGAAAACGACCGAAAAATACTCAGAGGGAATGGCATCAAGCCTCGATTTGCTTAACACACATAATCAGTTTTTAAACACTGAAAATGAGTATATAAACGCTTCGCTTGCGTTGCTTAAAGCAGGTGAAGAGCTCGAGAAAATTCTTACCAAGTTAGATAAATAGTCATGGTAGATAACAAAAAAAATGAAATCGTTGAGCAGGTAAAAAACCTTTATCTCGAATTCGGTATAAAGAGTGTTACCATGGACGATGTAGCCCACAAGTTGGGAATTTCCAAAAAAACACTCTATGAATACTTTACCGATAAAAAACAATTGGTTTGGAGCGTGCTTGAATGTCTTGCCGAAACTCCTCAAAGCGTTTATGCGGCGAAATCATCAAAAAAACTGAATGCACTCGAAGAACTATTGCACTATTATTCTATTCAGCAGAAAATGATTCAAGACCATAAACCCAGTTTTATTTATGACTTAAAAAAATACTACCCGCGTTTTTTTGAGCATTTTAATAAACTAAAGCGCACCCGTTTCATCAATCAGGTAAAAAATAACCTGATAAAGGGTAAGGAAGAAGGGCTTTTTAGGGCAGACTTAAACGAAGAAATAATAACACGACTCACCCTCATGCGCATGGAGTGCATCATCTCTACCGACTTGTTTTTAGACGCCAATATATCCAACGTTAAAATATTTAACGAGATTTTTAGGTTTCACCTGTATGGCATCGTTAGCGACAAGGGAAAAACGTTTCTTGAAAAAAATATTGATAAATTAATTGCATAAAATAACAACCCACAATAATTATAACCATGAATAGAATGATAAAACTTTCCATCATCGTGAGCATAAGCTTGTTCCTTTTTTCTTGCCAAAGCACACCCGATAATACCGAAGGCTTACTCAAGAAATATAAACAGGAGGCGGCTGAACTTGATAAAAAAATTGAAAGCCTTGAAAAAGAAGCAACCTCCGAAAAGAACAGCAAAGCCTATACAGGACTAAAAGTCCCTGTTAGTATTGTTCAGCTTCAGCCCGAAGCTTTTTCACATTACTTTGTGGCAACAGGGGAGCTTGAATCGGTAGATGAAGCATTTGTAAGCCCCGAAGTAATGGGTTTAATTGTAAATATTTATGTTAAAGAAGGCGAACAAGTTAAAAAAGGACAAAAACTTGCGCGCTTAAATACCGAAGTTATTGAAAAAAACATCAGTGAACTTCAGTCACAGCTCGACTTGGCTGAAACGATCTTTAACAAACAAAATAGTTTGTGGGAAAAAAATATAGGCTCTGAAAGACAATACTTGGAGGCAAAAAATAACTTTGAAGGACTTCAGAACCGGATGGCTACATTGCGTTCTCAATACGATTTGCATATCATCGAATCTCCCATCGATGGAATCATCGAAGAGATTTTCCTGCAAAAGGGTGAGGTGGCTTCACCAGGAATGCAATTTTTGTATGTTGTTAATATAGAAGAACTTAATCTAAATGCACAGGTTTCAGAATCTTACATGTCGGTTATTAAAAAGGGAGATGAAGTGATTGTTAGTTTTCCTTCGTTGCCAGATTTACGCATGAAGCGCAAGGTTTCGCGTACTGGCAATGTTATCAACAAGCAAAACAGAACTTTTACTGTTGAAATAAAGCTGGATAATCCCGATCATATTTTAAAACCAAATATGATAGCCAATATTGAAATAAATGATTATCACAACGAAAGTGCACTGGTTGTGCCGTCTATTTTAATCAGAAAGGATTTGAATGGAAGCTATCTTTATGTAGTTACTGACAAAGACGGTGAAAAAGTTGCCCAAAAGAAATATGTTGTTGCTGGACGCTCTTTTAAAGACAAAACCGAAGTGTTAGAGGGTTTGGATTCAAACAGTGTAATCATTACCAAAGGCTACAATAATGTTTCTGATGGCGCTGTGCTAAATGTAATTGCCAACTAAAATTAACTTCAAAAAACGTAACCAAATGAATCAGGAAATAAATGATCCGCAGAAAAGCGCAAACGAAAGAGATTTCTGGCTTTCTACCTGGGCATTAAATAATAAAAATACGGCGTACCTTGTCATGGGGCTGGCTGTTCTGTTTGGCGTGTTTTCATATGTGTCTATGCCAAAGGAGCTGTTTCCGGATATTAATATTCCTACTATCATGGTGCAAACGCTTTATCCTGGAAACCCGCCGGTGGATATTGAGAACTTGCTCACCAGACCGCTGGAGAAGGAAATTGAATCGGTAAAAGGGATCAAAAAAATGACCACCATTTCGAGTCAAGATGCATCAAGCGTGTTTGTGGAGTTTCAAACCGATGTTGATATAAAAACGGCTTTACAGGATATAAAAGACGCAGTTGATAAAACTAAAAGTGAGCTGCCGGATGATTTACTCACCGACCCGATGGTGACAGACATCGATTTTTCGGAATTCCCGGTAATTAATGTGAACCTCTCAGGCGACTTTAGCATTAGCGAGCTAAAGGATTTTGCCGAAGACATGAAAGATGAGATGGAAACGATTTCCGAAGTTTCTAAAGTGGTAATTACCGGTATTACCGAACGTGAGGTTAAAATTAACCTCGATCCCTTTAAAATGGCTTCATTACAAGTTAGTTATGGTGATGTTGAAAACGCTATCGCTAGTGAAAATGTAAGTATGTCAGGAGGTGATGTGCGCTTGGGCGACATCCAGCGGTCGGTGCGTATTATCGGCGAATTTACCAATCCACAGCAAATTTTGGATGTTATTGTAAAAAGCGAAAACGGAAACATTGTTTACCTCAAAGATATTGCACAGGTTAACTATGGGTTTAAAGACCGCGATAGTTATGCCTATCTGAGTGGACAGCCGGTGGTGTCGCTCCAAGTGGTAAAAAAGGGCGGACAAAACCTGCTTTCTACTATCGATCAGGTGAATGAGGTGCTTGTTACCGGACGACAAACTGGTATGATTCCTGAAAATTTAGTTGTTACGCTTACAAGCGATCAAAGCGAAATGGTTAAAATGCAGCTCAGCAACCTGGAAAACAGCATTATACTTGGTGTTATTTTCGTTGTTCTTGTGTTATTCCTGTTTTTAGGAACGCGCAATGCACTTTTTGTTGGGATTGCTATTCCCATGTCGATGTTCCTTTCGTTTATGATAATGGGAGTTATCGATTACCGCATAAACATGATTGTTTTGTTTTCGCTTATTTTGGCTTTGGGTATGCTGGTTGATAACGCCATTGTGGTTACCGAGAATATTTATCGGTATGTGCATAATGGATATCCGGTTAAAGAAGCCGCACGTCAGGGAACTGGAGAGGTGGCCATGCCCATAATTTCGTCTACCGCCACCACGCTGGCTGCTTTTTTTCCGCTTCTTTTCTGGAAAAGCATCGTAGGCGAATTTATGTCGTTTATGCCACTTACCCTCATCTTCGTGTTGGTATCCTCTCTTTTGGTAGCCCTTATTTTAATCCCTGTACTTTTCACTGATTTTTACCGTGAAGGAGCTAACATCCAGCTTCCTAAGATGAAGCGCGCCATAATTCTAATATCTATTTTACTGGGCTTGGGCCTGTTTTTCTATTTGATTAATATCAATTGGATTGGAACATTATTTGTCATTGGTGCCTTTATAGGCTTTATAAACGTGCTTTTTTTATCGCGTTTGGCCATTTGGTTTCAAAACGTATTTTTAGTCTGGCTTGAAAACGTGTATGTGCGTTTTATCGCTTTTGCTATCTCTAAATGGCATCCATTGGGGCTTGTTATCGGTACATTTTTACTGATGATCGTCACCATGATTTTTTACTTTGGGACCAATCCTGAGGTGGAGTTTTTTCCGTCTACAGATCCCAAACTCATAAACGTTGTAGCGGAGCTGCCTATAAGTACCGATGTGGAAGTTACAGATTCCACCATGCGTTTGTTGGAAGGAAAGGTTTTAGAAATTCTACAGCCTAATATGGAGTTGGTTAAGTCGATACTCACCTTGTCGGGAAAAGGAGCTGTGAGCGAAAACGATGGCTTTACAGGTAGGGGAGGTATGCCCAATCGCGGACTGGTTACGATAAATTTTGTCGATTTTGAACAGCGAGGAGGCAAAAGCACTTCCGACATACAAAAGCAACTCACCGACGGGTTGGTTGGTCAAAATCCCGGACTTACCATTTCTGTTGAAAAACAGCGTAGCGGCCCGCCTACCGGAAAACCGATAAACCTCGAAATAAGCGGACGTGATTTTGACAAACTACTTTATTTAACCGACACCATTAGGGCAAGATTTAATGAAGCCAATATTCCAGGCATTGAAGCCTTAAAAATTGATTTGGATGTAGGAAAGCCTGAAGTTCTGGTTAATATAAACCGTGAAAAAGCCCGCCGCTATGGTCTTTCTACTGGTCAAATTGCTGATGCATTGCGTACTTCTTTGTTCGGAAAGGAAATATCTGATTTTAAAGATGGTGAAGACGAATATAAAATTGTTATGCGTCTCGATGATGCATACCGTTACAATTTGGCTGACTTAATAAACCAGCGAATCACTTTCCGAAATCAGTCGTCAGGAAAAATAGTACAAGTGCCCATTTCAGCTGTTGCTGATTTTGATTTTAGTTCTACTTATGGTGCTATTACCCGAAAAGACCGTAACCGCATGATTACCATTTATTCAAATGTTGTAGAAGGTTATAACGCTAATGAAATAAACGTAGAGCTAAAAAAAATGATGGCTGATTTTGAAATGCCAGCAGGGTATAAGTATGAGTTTACCGGCGAACAGGAAGAGCAGGAGGAATCGACAGCATTTTTGTCGATGGCCATGATAATTGCCCTTTCGTTAATCACTATTATTTTGGTTTCGCAGTTTAATTCCATAGTAAAACCTGCAATCATTATGTTTAGTGTATTGTTAAGTACCATTGGTGTGTTTGGCGGATTGGCAACTTTCCACATGGATTTTGTTATTATCATGACCGGAATCGGTATTGTATCGCTCGCTGGTGTGGTGGTAAACAATGCTATTGTGCTAATTGATTATATCGGATTGGTTAAACTACGGCGCAAAGCAAAACTTGGGTTGGCACCTGAGGATGATTTGCCTATGGAAGAGGCCAAAGCTTGTATTGTAGAAGCGGGTCAGACACGCTTACGCCCGGTGTTGCTTACTGCCATTACAACTGTTTTGGGGCTAATGCCTTTGGCCGTAGGGTTAAATATTGACTTTATTTCATTTTTCAACAACTTTAACCCACATATTTATTTTGGGGGAGATAATGCTGCTTTCTGGGCGCCAATGAGTTGGACAGTAATCTTTGGGTTATCTTTTGCTACTTTTTTAACACTTGTAATTGTGCCGGCAATGTACCAATTGCTTTATGCTGCCAAAGTAAACTGGTTTACCCAAAAAAATCAGGAATCCAAGTCGTAATTGAATTGAAATTGATGTATAGAAATTAGTGCCTGTGGTTTCCTTTAAAAACCACAGGCAAGTTTGAAGCTATTACATGCAATATTAATGGAGTAATCTAGCTGGTTGTTTTTTGTAATTGGCTTTGTTTTCGATAAAAACAAAGGTGTTTACAGGATTGATTTGGATTAATTTGTAACAAATAGTGATAAACAGCTACTATTTAACTGATAAATAGCTTTTTAACCCTGATTTACTTGACAAAGGGTTCAAAAAACCGTATCTTTGCAAACTTTTTTAGTACTGGGGAAATATACAAAAACATTTTTAAATACTCATCATGAAACTATCCCAATTTAAATTTGAATTGCCACGCGAATTAATTGCAGACCATCCGCCAAAAAACCGGGACGAATCCAGGATGTTAGTGGTAGATAGAAAAACAGGGTCTATCGAGCACAAAGCGTTTAAGGACATCTTAAACTATTTTTCTGAAGGAGATGTGTTTGTGTTAAACAATACACGTGTGTTTCCGGCTAGGCTGTATGGTGAAAAAGAAAAAACAGGTGCCAAAATTGAAGTTTTTTTGTTGCGCGAGTTAAACAGAGAAAGCCGGTTGTGGGATGTTTTAGTTGATCCTGCCCGGAAAATCCGTATTGGAAACAAACTTTATTTTGGAGAAAATGAAGAGCTTGTCGCCGAGGTAATTGACAACACCACCTCACGTGGTCGTACCTTGCGTTTTTTGTTTGACGGAACTTACGAGGAGTTCAAAAATACCATACAGGCATTAGGACAAACACCACTTCCAAAAATTCATAAACGTCCGGTTGAGCCAACCGACGACGAGCGTTACCAAACTATTTATGCACGCCACGAAGGCGCTATAGCCGCTCCTACGGCTGGTCTTCATTTCTCTCGCGAACTAATGAAGCGGATGGAAATAAAAGGAATAAATTTTTCTGAAGTCACACTTCACACAGGATTGGGGAATTTTAGAACCATCGAGGTGGAAGACCTAACCAAGCACAAGGTGGATTCAGAAGAAATGTTTATCGACCAAATAAATGCTGACATCTATAACTTGGCCAAGAAACACCGCAATAAAATTTGTGCTGTTGGAACGACCAGTCTTAAAGCCCTTGAAACAGCGGTTAGTATTACAGGTCAAATAAAACCGTATTCTGGGTGGACCAATAAATTTATTAATCCACCATACGAATTTAGGACAGCCGATGCCATGGTTACAAACTTTCATTTACCTATGTCGCCCATGATGATGATGGCTTCAGCTTTTGCTGGATATGATTTCTTAAGAGAGATATACGATGTGGCCATCCGCGAAAAATATAAGTTTTTTACTTATGGCGATGCGCTGCTGATCTTATAATAAATCAAGAAACTTAAACAACCCGGTTTTATGTCGGGTTGTTTGCTTATTTACATAAAAGTTATTTTTTACCCATGACTAGCCTCGCCAAGTAGGTTGGTTATGAGCAATTGAACTAATCGAATGAAAAAATACATCATTATCATGGCAGGAGGTGAAGGCCTCCGATTTGGTGCAGAAATACCCAAACAGTTTGCTTTGCTTGCCGGAAAACCTGTAATTATGCATGCCTTTGATGCTTTTTCAGAAACAGAAGAAGCAGAGTATATTCTTGTTTTAAATGAGCAATGGCATGAGTTGTGGAATGATTTGTGCCAAAAGCATGGTTTTGAAACACCACATAAAGTTGTTACAGGTGGCTCTACAAGATTTCACTCAGTGGTGGCTGGGATGCGGTTGGTAACAAACCCTTCACTGGTGGCTATTCACGATGCCGCCCGCCCGTTGGTTTCAAAAACCAAGATCGCTGATGCCTTTAAAATTGCTGAACAAAAAACATGTGCCATACCGGTAATTCCTGTCGACGATTCCATTCGTTATGTGTCGGGGCCGCACAATAAATCGCTTGATCGTTCACAATATCGCATGGTACAAACCCCACAGGTTTTTCGTAGTAATCTTATTCTGCAGGCTTATCGGCAATCGTACGACGAAAAATTTACCGATGATGCCACGGTACTCGAAAGTCACGGTTATCCTGTTATTCTCGTAGATGGCGATCGCGATAACATTAAAATTACCACGCAAGTCGACTTGCAAATTGCTGAGCAAATTCTCAAAAGCAAAGCGTTGGAATAATCTATTTTGAATATTTTCTGCCTTTCCAGGTGAAGTTGACAAAAAAGGAAGTAAGGCCGGTAAAGGTTAGGTAAAAAGGGTAAATCAGGCTAAAAGGCAGAAAATAGAACATTGTATTTGAACGCCCGGAAAAGCGGGCAAACCGATTGATTAATGGATAATCAGCTAGCATTTTAGTAAGCATTAGCAGTAAAAAAACCAGCCAAATCCAGGGTTTAAAAAAACCAGCCAATACGCTAACCACAAGCGCTATATTCATGATTAACACAACAATAGCTACCGCAATGGCTGCCGATAGTTTGTAGCCTTTGGCTTTAGAACCCCACCGCAACCGTTGCCCAATAAACGCTGATAGACTGGCTGGAGGAATCGTTTCTACCAGAACCTCTTTTTCGCGTAAAAAGCAAACGCTCTTCCTGCCGTATTTTTTTATCGACTGGTGGATAAGAAACACATCATCGCCTGAGGTATACCTGAAATAATCCGCTTCATTCACTGCCTCTTCAAAAACCTGTCGCCGGAAAGCCATGTTTGCACCATTGCCCATAAATGGAATCCCCAAACCGGTTGCCCCCGCTCCTGACGCGACTAAACTCATGAATTCCAGACTGTAAAAATTGTTTAACACCCCTTTTCTTTTTTGATAAATCACGGGAGCCATCACCAACATTGTGGTGTTGTTACAAAAAGGCTGAATCATTGTGCTAAGCCATTTTTCCGACATGGTGCAGTCTGCATCGGTAGCTACAATTATTTTTCCCTGTGCCAAGGCAATCGCCTGCCGAAGTGCTGCTTTTTTTCCTTGATCGGTGGCGTTTTTCAGTAATATGTTGCAGTTTTTATGGTTGTTTGCAAAGTTTTTAACGATTTTTTCTGTGTTGTCGGTTGAATGATCATTCACCACGATAACTTCAAATAAATTCTCAGGATAGTTTTGTTTGGCAAGACTTTCTAACAACTCTCCGATAAATTCTTGTTCATCGCGGGCAGCCACTACCACCGAAACAGCTATTAGATCGTTGCTGCAATCCGGGCTTTTTAGCCGCAACCAACCTAAGGTTATTAGCAGCATCATAAGCAGGTAGGCCAGTGTGATACCCAAAACCAAATGCGATAACAAGCTAATCCACATTGTCTTTTCGTATAAAACGTAAACTAAAAATAAAAACAATTCCTACAATGGCTGGAAGCACAAGGTTAATTACCCACAGCAGTGATGAAGCCGCCGCAATCCCAAAAACAAACGATTCGTTCCATGCTCCTGTCGACAGATAATAATACTCAAAAATAGTGATGCTAACCGAACTTCTAATGCCAAATTCAGTTAGCGCGATGGTGGGTATTCCGGTCATAAACAGGTAAACCATGCCAATTAGCATCATGGCCGGAAAGTAAGCGATGGGTATTTGAAAAATTTGCAGAAGTAAAAAAAACTGCAATGAAAAAACCAGATATCGGGCTATGCTAATGACCAAAATCCACAGCAGTTCGCGGAAATGAAACATCAGGAAAACATTGGTATACTTTCTTATTCGTTTGTATCCTCTGCCACTTATCCATTTGATTATTAACGAAAAAGTGTTGAAATGAAGAAACCCAAATACCAAAATAATTCCAAGTATAATGCCTCCTACTATCAGTCCGGAATAAATCCAACGATGAAAGGGAATAGAAATATCGAAAACGATGGGGTAGTAAAAAAATGCGGAGAAGATGCCAAAAAGTAAGGTTGTTACCAACTGTGCCAAACTGCCTAATATTGTTATTAGAATAGCTTGCAGGCGGTCGGCGCGTTTTAGAATAAAAACCCTGCCAAGATAATCGCCCACCCGGTTGGGCATAAACATGCTCACGGCCATTCCGGCAAACACGGCCTTTAGGGCAATAAAAAATGGCACATCTTCGAGTTTAGAAATAACAAATTTCCATTTGTAAGTCTCCAAACTGAGGTTAACAAGCAAAAGTAGAGCCACCAGAAGCAACAAAACTTCCACACCTTGTTTGCCGTATATTTCTGAAAAATAGGGCAGTATGTTTTCCAGATCATGCCTGTTTACAAGTTGATCGTACAAAAAAACAAATGTAAATGCTACCACCAGTAATTTGATGATAGTATTCGCGGTTTTACGTAGTTTTGTGTCCATTATTAATTGATTCTCGGCAATTGGAACGCATTATTCTTGGTATCGACCCCGGAACAAACATCATGGGGTATGGTATTATCAGCCAGCAAGGCAACAGCATTAAGCTGATTACTATGGGGGTGCTTAAATTGGCCGCCTACGAAAATCATGCGCTAAAATTAAAAAAGATTTTTGAACGCACGCTTGGTTTGATCGAACAATACCATCCTGATGAACTTGCTATTGAAGCTCCTTTCTTTGGGAAAAATGTACAATCTATGTTAAAACTGGGGCGGGCACAGGGTGTGGCCATGGCTGCCGGACTCTATAAAGACATTCCAATTTTTGAATATTCGCCGAAAAAAATAAAACAGTCCATTACTGGAAATGGAAATGGCAGCAAAGAACAGGTGGCGGGGATGCTTATCACCTTATTGAAAATTGAGGAAGCACCTGAATACCTAGACGCCACCGACGGATTGGCCGCAGCTGTGTGTCATTTTTTTCAAGGAAACACATCAGGAAGCAATAAATCGTATAGCGGGTGGAAATCTTTTTTAAAAGACAATCCTGACCGACAGAAAAAGTAAGGTTACATTATTTTTTGCTGAACTTTCCACCACCTGTCAGGGATTTCCTGATTGAGGGCCGTTAGGTAGTCGTTGTAGCTGCATGGAACAAATTGTTGTCGGATATATTTTTTGCTCACCACTTCTTTGGCGCCAACAACCATCCACCAACGGTTGGTTTTTTTGCTTTTTAAAAAAACCAGCTCTTCGCTAAATTCTTCTAAAAACACGGTAAAGCGAACAAAATCCTCACTTGTTTTTTCAGGGAGATCATGCTTGCGGTTGGCATAGCCATCAAAAAAATACCAAATCATTTCAGCAAAAAGAAACGCCGACTTTTCACTATCATCAAGAGAGGGGTTTAGCTCGTAAAAACCAACGCTGGTTAATTTATCGCTCATTCCGGCGTAGCGACAAATTTGACAAATTTCTTCGCCATAAAACCCATTTGGCGACGAGTGATTGCTGGCCGGAGCATCTGAATGGCGCACCGACGACACATCGATACTCAAGATATCGGCATTGCGTACCATAGGTTCTGTTTCCTCAATGTTGGCACGTACATTACCTAACCGAAAAATGTCGAAATAGAGGTTTTTCATCAAAATGAGCGAATCCTGATCAACAAAATAAGTTTGGTAGCCGATGTTGGTATAATTGAACAGAAAGTTTGGCTGATGAAGAATAATTCTACTCAAATAGCTATGGCTATTCAGTTCGTGTTCGTCGTGCCCAAGGTCGAACATGGGATCTACAGCTGCGATGTTTATGATTCGCCCAATGTTTTCGTAAGCCAAGTAATTGGCATAGGTAAGATCCTGACTTCCGCCGATGATTATAGGCAGAATTTGATTGCGTACGAGATAGGCAATAATTTCTTTAACAGCAAAATACGTATCTTCAACTCGGTGACCCTGAACGACATTTCCCAGATCACAAACCGACAGGTTATTCCAGTGAGTAAAAAGTTTGTATAGATGTTTCCGAACCTTATCGGGAGCTTGCGAGCAACCCTTGTTTGCAACAGATCCACGGTCTTCAGGAACACCAATTATGGCCAAATTGAAGACCTCACAGTTGGGAAACCCCGACTCAGTAGTAAAGGCGGTGATAATGTCGGCAAACCGCTGTCTGCCTGAATCTTTCAGCTGATTGATCCATTCAGCATCTAGTGGATGAAAGTATTGATTCAATTCCATACCCGGGTTATCGTGCTTTGGGAAACGAAAATACTGAAATTTTCATCCATCAGTTCAAATTATTTTTTCTTTTTTACAAAACGTTTCTTCGGCGTGTTATTGGGGTCGGCAGCAATTTTGTAGCAGTCTTCCAGCGAAAGTTCGGCGGGTTCTGTTCCTTTTGGGAGTTTAAAGTTCTTTTTATTGATAACCAGATAAGGGCCATATCTTCCGTTTAAAAGCTGAACATCAGGGTCTTCATCGAATTTTTTTATCAATTTTTCTCTTTCTGCTTTTTGTTTTTCGAGAATTATTTCAATGGCACGATTGAGTTCTATGCTTGCCGGGTCATCGTCTTTTTTAATAGAATAAAAACCTTTGTTAAACTTAACATAGGGGCCAAACCTGCCGATGGCTACGGTAACTTCTTCATCTTCGTATTTTCCGAGTGTTCTAGGAAAATCGAACAAACGCAAAGCCTCTTCAAGGGTAATGGTTTCAATACTTTGGGTTTTGCGTAAGCCGGCGAATTTGGGTTTTTCCTCCGATTCTGTGTCTCCAATCTGCGCCAATGGCCCAAACCGACCGATTTTTACAAATACATTTTTACCTGTATCTGGATCGATGCCTAAAAGTTTTTCGCCACTAAATTTGCCTGAGTTTTCTTGTGTTTCGGCTATTTTATCGTGAAATGGACCATAGAATTCTTTAATCATTTGATTCCACTCTTTCTGGCCATCTGCAATTTCGTCAAATTCCTTTTCAACGGTGGCAGTAAACTGATAGTCCATAACATCATCAAAATACTGCATGAGGAATTTAGTTACAAGCCCTCCGATGTCGGTTGGAAATAACTTTGATTGTTCGGATGAAACATTTTCCGACAGTTTTATCTCATTTAATTTATTGTCTGTCAGGGTTATGAGTTGTATACTTCGTTTTTCTGAAGGCCTACTTTCTTTAACCACATAATCACGTTTTTGAATGGTAGAAATAGTTGGAGCATAGGTGGAGGGGCGACCGATTCCAAGTTCTTCCATTTTTTTTACCAAGCTGGCTTCAGTGTATCGGGGCGGATGTTTTGTAAACCTTTCCTTGGCTGTCATTTGTAACAAGGTGAGCGGATCGTTGGGTTTCATCGAAGGCAAAATACCATCCTGTTCAGCGGGTTCGTCATCAGAACCTTCGAGGTATACTTTTAAAAACCCATCAAATTTAATTACTTCTCCCGAAGCGATAAAAAGTTGGTCTGCTCCACTAGATTCAATTTTAACTTGGGTTCTTTCCAGCTGGGCATCGCTCATTTGTGAGGCAATTGTCCGTTTCCAGATCAGGTCGTACAACCGCTGCTCGTCAGAGCCAGCTTTTATTGTGGATTCGTTAAGGTTGGTTGGTCGGATGGCCTCATGCGCTTCCTGGGCACCTTTTATCTTGGTAGCGTATTTTCTTATTTTAACATATTTGTCGCCATAAGACTGTGTGATTTCATCTTTAGCCATTTTCAGGGCGAAATCCGACAGGTTAACAGAATCGGTACGCATGTAGGTTATTTTCCCTGATTCATACAGGTTTTGTGCTACACGCATGGTGTTGGCTACCGAAAAACCTAACTTGCGTGCTGCCTCCTGTTGTAATGTGGAGGTTGTAAATGGAGCTGCCGGTGTTTTTTTACCCGGTTTGGTTTCAACATTTTTTACCTTAAAATTGGCATTTATCTGGCTTGTTAAAAACTGATGGGCTTCTTTATTTTTTTCAAACCGGATAGGGTATTCTCCCTGAAACATTTGTTTTTCATTGTCTTTGCTTAATGTAAAATCACCAACAATGCGATATGCGGAAGATGAATTGAAAGCTTTTATTTCTTCTTCACGCTCAACAATTAAACGAACGGCAACCGACTGCACGCGGCCTGCGCTGAGCGATGGTTTAACTTTTCTCCATAATAGAGGCGACAACTCATAACCTACCAAACGGTCGAGAACACGGCGTGCCTGTTGGGCACTAACTAAGTTCAGATCAATGTTTCGTGGATTTTCGATGGCTTTAAGAATAGCGGTTTTTGTAATTTCGTGAAAAACAATGCGCTTGGTTTTTTCTTCTTTAAGTCCGAGTGCTTTGAACAAATGCCAAGAAATGGCCTCTCCTTCGCGGTCTTCATCAGAAGCAAGCCACACCATTTCAGCCTCTTTGGCTATTTTCTTGAGTTCGGCGACAAGCTTTTTTTTGTCGGCACTGACTTCATATTTGGGTTCAAAACTATTTTCAACATCTACGCTAATTTTTGTCTTGTTCAAGTCCATTACGTGTCCGTAACTTGATTTCACCA